>JBKHXC010000573.1:0-7759 GCA_046566225.1 Acidimicrobiia bacterium | reverse complement strand
CCCTGGAGGACCTCTACGAGCGCCTGAGCGCCCTGTCGGGGGCGTTCGCCGGCGGGGCTGCGTGGACGGCGCCGGCCGGGGCCGCCCCCGGCCGGCGCCGCCACGGCCACCACGGGCCGGGCTGCTGCGACGACGACGCCGGCGAGCCCGGCGGCGGCTGGGGCCACGGCCACCACCGCGGAAAGGGATGCGGCCACCGCCGCAGGGAGCGGGACTGCGCCGACGACGACGACTGCCGGTGCGAGTGCTGCATCGTCGACGCCGACATCGTCGTCTACGCCCGCTGCGGCGAGGTGCGGGTCGTCCCCATCGAGATCGACAACGACACCCGCAAGGACCGGGAGGGCGTCGAGCTGGAGGTGAGCGGGTTCCGCTCCGGCGGCGGCCGGGAGCTGCCGTGGAAGGCGGCGATCACCCCCACCGGCCCGCTCACCATCAAGGGGTGCAGCACCGCCCGGCTGGAGCTGCTGGTGGCCGTGGTCTGCCCGGCGGCGCCGTCCTCCGGCGACCCCGGCGCGGGCCCGAAGGCGGCCAAGGAGCCGGCCCGGCCCTCCTCCGCCGCCGCCGGCGCCCCGGCCGACCAGATGGTGCGCCTGGCCAGCAACGTCCGCCACACCGGCGCCGTCGACTCGTGCACCGTCGGCTACCTGACCGTGCGGGTGGGCGGCTGCCTGGTCCGGCCCATCGTGGTCGCCGTCGCCGTGCTGCCCGACGACTGCGGCGCCTACTCGGCGCCGTGCTCGTGCGGGGACTGCTGCTGAGCCGGCCATGACCACGGCCTCGACCCGGGACTGGGCCCGGCGGTTCCAGGAGCTGGCCGACGCCAACACCGAGCGGTCGATGGAGTCGATCGCCAACGTGCAGCGCCTGGTGGTGGCGGTGGCCCGGGCCGGGCTCACGCCCGAGGCGCTGGCCGCCGCCCTTCCCCGCTACGGCCGGGACCGGGGCGCCGAGGTCTACGAGCGCCTGGCCCGCCTGGTGGCCGCCTTCGTGGCCGGCCTCCAGCGGGTGCTGGTGCGGGCGGGCGACAAGTACCTCTCCAGCGTCGTCCCCGAGGGCCCCCTGCGCGCCCTCGGCCCACGCGCCGTGACGCCGCCTCCGCCGGGCGACGCCGGCGCCGCCGAGTGGGCCGCCTGGTACCAGCTCTTCGCCGCCCGGGCGGCCGACCAGCAGGCGTGGCTCACCCGCCTCTACGGGCTCATGCTCAACGAGGTGGCCGCCGGGCGCCTGTCGCCCGAGGCCGTGCAGCACGCCGCCACCGAGTTCGCCCGGGAGCGCTCCGGCGAGCTGCTGGCCGAGATCGCCGAGCTGACGTCGGCCTTCCTCCGGGAGGCCCTGGAGATCGCCGACGACTCCCTCGACGGCCTCCTCGCCGAGCTGGTCGGCGACGAGGCCGCGGCCGGCGGCGAGCTGGTGGTGGAGGGGTCGGGGCCGCCCGGGTCGAGCTTCACCCGGGCCCTGGCCGTCGACAACGAGCGCGACGAGCCGGCGGCCGTGTCCTGCTCGGCGGCGCCGGCCGCCGGCTTCGCCCTGGCGGTCGACCCGCCCGCCTTCGACCTGGCGCCCGGCGCGTCGGGCACGGTCACCGTGCGGGTCACCCTGCCCGGGGCGCCGACCGGGGGCCCGGTCGACGCCGGCACCGTCGTCGTCCGCCGGAGGGCGGGGCCGACCTGGTCGTGCGGGTCGAGGCCGCCGTGGACGGGTGAACCGGCGGGGCCGCTCGTGCGACGAGCAGTGGTTGAGGCTGGGGGCCCCGCCGGGGCGTGCCCGACGGGCTGCCGGCCGACAGCGCCGAGTTCTCGGCGGGCGGTGCGCCGCCCCCCCCGCCGGCAGGCCAAGGTGGTGGCGCTGCACTACCTGGAGGACCGGCCGGTGGACGAGGTCGCCGCCATCCTCGGCGTCGCCGGGGGGACGGTGAAGGCCCACCTCCACCGGGCCCGCGGGGCGCTGGCCCGGGAGCTGGGGTGCCAGGTGGACGACGGAGGGGAGGAGGGATGGGCGTGAGCGCCGGGGTCGACGCCCGCGGCCGCCGGGCGGCAGCCGCGGCGCGGGCGAGCGTGGCGGCGGTGGCCGCGGCGGCCGTCGACCGCCCCCCCGGGGCCGGGCGGGCGAGGGGGAGGCGCCGGGTCGTCGCCGCTGCCGTGGCGGCGGCCACCGTGGTCGTCGCCCTGGCCCTCGCCGACGGCGACGGGGCGACCCGCCTGGAGACGGGGCCGGCGGCGCCCAGCGCTCCCACCTCGGGCGCTCCGCCGCCGCCGCCCCCCGGCCCGGCGCCGCCCGGGCCGGGGGCGGTGCTGGCCACCGGCACGGCGGCGGACGGCAGGCCGTGGACGCTGTCGATCGGCGGCCCGAGCGAGGACCTGTGCCTGGCGGTCGAGCTCGACGAGCGCATCGCGCCGCAGTCCTGCGCCGGCCGGCCGCCCGGCGCCCCGGTCCCCGAGGCCGACTACCGGCCGCTGCTCACCGGCGACGTGCGCGTCCCCCGCTTCGTGTTCGGGCCGCTGCCGTCGGGCACCGCCGAGGTTGTGGTGGAGCTGGCGCCGCCGGCGACCAGGCGGGGCGGCCGGGTGATCACGGTCGAGGGGGAGGCCGAGCCGTTCTACGTGGTGGAGCTGGCGCCCGGCGAGAGGCCGACGGCCGTCGTCGCCCTCGGCGCCGACGGCAGGACCTCCCGCCACCCGGTGGGCGGGTAGCGGGCGGTTCCGCTCGGGGGCGTCGCCATGGGCGGTAGAAGGAGGTACAACTGTGGGACATGGCACCGGGGGAGCCTGCGGGGCGTCGATGGGTCGGCCGCGGCGGCGACGCCGGCACCTCGCTCGCCGTCCCGCCTCGGGTGGAGGCTGCCGCCGAGACCGGCACCGATGCCCCGCCCGCCTCCCCGAGCGTGGATCGCGCCAAGCGCAACCTCCAGCTCGACGTCATGCGGGGCGTGGCCATCCTGCTCGTCATCGGCCGCCATCTCGACCTGGAGAACCCCTCCGGTCCCCTGGGCGGAGTGTCGTGGCTCTGGCACCGCATCGGCTGGATCGGCGTGGACCTCTTCTTCGTCCTGAGCGGCTTCCTGATCGGAGGGCTCCTGCTCTCGGAGCTGGACCGCCACGGGCGCCTCGACGTTCGCCGGTTCCTGGTCCGGCGGGGGCTCAAGCTCTACCCCCCCTACTACGTGTTCATCGCGGGGTTGATCGTGCTCCCGGCGGTGAAGGTGGCGGTCCGGGGTGGCGACGTGCTGGCGCGTCTTCACGACCAGTTCTTCCTCTACTGGCCCAACCTTGCCTTCCTCCAGAACTATGTCGGGGCGTCGCCGGCCGCCCACACCTGGAGCCTCTCGGTCGAGGAGCACTTCTACCTCCTACTGCCGTTCACGCTGCTCGTGCTTGCCGCGACCGGGCGCGCCAGGTGGATGCTCCACGTCGCCGTCGTCGCCGTCCCGCTCGTCCTGCTCGTACGGGTCCTCGCCATCTGGACGGACAACCGGTACGCCTTCGGGATGTCGGCCACCCACCTTCGCCTCGACGCCCTGCTGTTCGGCGTCGGTCTCCGGGCCGTCGCCCAGCAGCTCCCTGAGCGCTTCGCCGGGTTGCGCCGGTTCCGTGGGTACCTGATCGTCGCCGGCATCCTGCTCTGGTCGCCGAACGTGTTCATCGAGCCGGACACGGCTCTGGTTCGCACTGTCGGGCTGACCGGCACCTATCTCGGCGGCGCCGCCTTCCTCATGGCCGCGTTCCATACCCGCGCCTCCGACTTCGGGCGCCTGGCGCCGGTCGCCAGCCGGGTCGCCCGCCTCCTTGCCGCCGTCGGCGTCTTCTCGTACGCCATCTACCTTTGGCACGTCTCGGTCATGGGGTCGCTGCGGGGCCCGGTCGCCGACGCGGTGACGCAGGTGACCGGTGGTCGGAGCGGGTTGGCGTGGCTGGCGACGGCCACCGTTCTCACCGCGGCAGCCATCGCCTTCGGCGCCGTGGCCACCAAGCTGGTCGACTGGCCGGTGCTGCGCTTCCGCGACCGGTTCTTCCCGTCGCGGTCCGAGTCGCTGCCGGCGGTGACGCTCGCCGGCCGGTCGGGCGCTAGGACTGAGTGAGGCCGGCGCCGAGGGGCGGCTCGTCGAGCAGGACCAGGGTCTGCGAGGACTGGATCTCGGGGATGGACTGGAGGTCGTCGAGCACGACGTCGCGCAGGTGGTCGATGTCGGGGGCCCGCACCAGCAGCACGTAGTCGAACGTGCCGCTGCTGAGCGCCATCCACTCCACGCCGGGCAGGTGGCGCAGCCGCTCGCCCACCCCCCGCCAGCTGTGCTGCACGACGTTCACCAGCACCAGGGCGGCGATGGGCAGGCCCAGCTTGCGGTGGTCGACCTCCACCGTGAACCGCCGGATCACGCCGGCCCGGCGGAGGCGGGCCAGGCGCTGGTAGGCGGTGGCCCGCGACACGCTGACCCGGGCCGCCAGCTCGTTGACCGACGCCCGCCCGTCGGCCCGCAGCGCCGTAACCAGCCGGCGGTCCACCTCGTCGAGCTGGACGTCCTGCGCACCGGGGCCCATCGCTCGCACCTCCGCTGACAGTCCGTCCGCCGCCGGACGGCTTCGACAGCAGTATGTCCGATCGTGGCCGCCAACCCTGGACTTTCGGGCGGAGGAGACGGACACTGGCCCCAGGATCGTCTCACCGAGGAGGCCCGCGCCCGTGGGTGACGCCGCCCAGCTCTACGCCCCGGTGCTCCGGGACGGCGACGGGGCGGTCGACGTCGTGCTGGGAGCCGACCACCCCGGGTTCTCCGACCCCGCCTACCGCCGCCGGCGCAACGCCCTGGCCGCCCTGGCCCTCGACTGGCGCCCCGGCGACCCGGTCCCCGAGCCCGGGTACTCCGGCGCCGAGCACGCCGTGTGGCGGGCGGTGGCCCGCCGGCTCGAGCCCCTCCACGCCGAGCACGCCTGCCGGGCCTACCTGGAGGCCAAGGAGGAGCTGGGCCTGCCCGCCGACCGGGTGCCCCAGCTCCCGGAGGTGACCGGGCGCCTGGCGCCCCTCACCGGCTTCTCGTACCTGCCCGTGGCCGGCCTGGCCCCCCTGCGGGACTTCTACGGCGCCTTCGCCCGCTCCGTGTTCTTCTCCACCCAGTACCTCCGCCACCCGTCGATGCCGCTCTACACCCCGGAGCCCGACATCGTCCACGAGGTCGTGGGCCACGCCAACCAGCTGGCCTCGCCGCCCTTCGCCGCCCTCTACCGGCTGGTCGGCGAGGCCGTCGCCCGCACCCGCACCGACGAGGCGCTGCGGTTCCTGTCCCGGGTGTTCTGGTTCTCGCTGGAGTTCGGCGTGGTGGACGAGGGCGGCGTGCCCAAGGCGTACGGCGCCGGCATCCTGTCCTCGCCGGGGGAGACGGCCGCCTTCCGCGGCGCCGACCTGCGCCCGCTCGACGCCGTCGCCATGGGCACCCTGGCCTACGACATCACCCGCTACCAGCCGGTGCTGTTCGCCGCCCGCTCCATGGCCCACCTGGTGGACTTCCTGTCCGAGCTCTTCTCCACCTTCGACGACGACGCCCACGCCCGACTCCTGGAAGGGGCCACGCCATGACCGTCACCGCCCCCGTCGCCGGGTCGGCCGGCGGGGCGCCCAACCCGTCCCTCCTCGGCTGGGACGCCGTCGAGCTGTGGGTCGGCAACGCCCGGGCCTTCGCCGCCTTCGCGTCGTCGGCCCTCGGGTTCGAGATCACCGCCTACGCCGGCCCGGAGACGGGCGTGGCCGACCGGGCCTCCTACGTGCTGGAGCAGGGGCGCATCCGCCTGGTGGCCACCGCCGCCCTGGGCCCCGACTCGCCCATCGCCGCGTCGGTGCGCGAGCACGGCGACGGGGTGCACGATCTGGCCTTCGCCGTGCCCGACGCGGCGGCCGCCTTCCGGGCGGCGGTGGCCCGGGGAGCCACGCCGCTGGAGGAGCCCCACGTCGTCGGCGACGGCGACGGCGAGCTGCGGCTGGCCCGCATCGCGACCTACGGGGAGACGGGCCACACCTTCGTCGACCGCTCCGCCTACCGGGGCGCGTACCGGCCCGGCTACTCCACCGCGGGGGTCCCGCCGCCGGCGGTGGGCCTGCGCCCGGTGGGGCTCACCTCCATCGACCACGTGGTGGGCAACCTGGAGAAGGGCTCGCTGGAGCGCTGGGTCGAGTTCTACCGGTCGGTGCTCGGCTTCGAGCGGCTCCGCCACTTCGACGACTCCCAGATCTCCACCCGGTACTCGGCGCTCATGTCGACCGTGGTGTGGGACGGCGCCCACGTCGTGCTCCCGCTCAACGAGCCCGCCGACGGCCTGCGCAAGAGCCAGATCGAGGAGTACCTGGAGACCTACCGGGGGCCCGGCGTCCAGCACATCGCCATGGCGACCGACGACATCGTGGCCACCGTCTCGGCGCTGCGCCAGCGGGGGCTGCGCTTCCTGGAGGCGCCGTCGACCTACTACGACGACGTGCGCCGCCGGCTGGGCCACCTGGACCTGCCGTGGGACGACCTGGAGCGGCTGGGCATCCTGGTCGACGAGGAGCCCGACGGGTGGCTCCTGCAGATCTTCACCGAGACGATCTCCGACCGGCCCACCCTGTTCGTCGAGGTCATCCAGCGGGGCGGCGCCCGGGGCTTCGGCGCCGGCAACTTCAAGGCCCTGTTCGAGGCCATCGAGCGCGAGCAGGCCCGCCGGGGGCACCTCTGACCCCCCCGGGCGGGCCGGGGCCGGCCGGGCGGGGTGCGCCGGAGACGGGCGGCCGGCGGTGAGCGGCGACGGGTTCGGGCCGTCGAACCTGCCCCTCGGCGTCGCCCGCCTGCTGGACGGGTCGGCCTCGGTGGTCACCCGGCTGGGGGGCTCGGTCGTCGTGCTCGCCCGACTGGCCGAGGACCGGGCGCTGGGGGTGCCCGGCCTGGACCCCGGCGTGCTCGCCGACTCCTCGCTCAACCGGCTGCTGGCGGCCGGGCGCCCGGTGCGGTCGGCGCTGCGGGAGCGGGTGGCGGCCCTGGCCCGGGAGGAGCACCCGGCCCTGGCCAAGGCGTCGCTGGACGTGGGCGAGGTGGAGATGCTGGCGCCCGTCGTCGTGGGCGACTTCCTGGACTTCTCGGCCTCCATCCACCACGCCACCCGGGTGGGGCGCCTGCTCCGGCCGGGCGGCGAGCCGCTGCGGCCGGGGTGGGCGGCCATGCCGTTGGGGTACTCGGGGCGAGCGTCGTCGGTGGTGGCGTCGGGCACCGGGGTGACCCGGCCCTGGGGGGTGGTGCCCGGGCCGGGGGGCGAGCCGGTGCCGGCCCCCACCGCCGCCCTCGACTTCGAGGCCGAGATCGGCTTCGTGGTGGCGGCGGCGACGGCCCACGGCCAGCGCCTCCCGACCGGCGCCTTCGCCGACGCCGTGGCCGGCGTCGTCCTGCTCAACGACTGGAGCGCCCGCGACGTCCAGGCCCACGAGTCGGCGCCCCTGGGGCCGTTCCTGGGCAAGTCGTTCGCCACCTCGGTTTCGCCCTGGCTGGTCACCCTCGACGCCCTGGAGCCCTACCGGGCGCCGGCGCCGGCCCAGGACCCCCCGCCGGCGCCCCACCTGGCCACCGCCGGGGACTGGGCCTACGACCTGCGCCTGGAGGTCGGCCTCCAGAGCGCCGGCATGCGGGCCCGCGGCGAGCCCCCCGCCGTGGTGTCCCGGCCCTCGTTCGCCGCCATGTACTGGACCGGCCCCCAGCTGCTGGCCCACGCCACCGTCAACGGCGCCGCCGTCCGCCCCGGCGACC
>JBKHXC010000572.1:0-4486 GCA_046566225.1 Acidimicrobiia bacterium | reverse complement strand
TCGGCGATGTGCGCCCACTGCGGCGCCGCCGTCAAGTTCGTGGCGAGGGCCCAGCTGCGGCAGGTGATCGCCAACGTCTACGAGAACGGCGTCTGGGCCCGGGTGGAGCACTACCACGCCGACTGCTACAAGGACGCCCGCGAGCCCTACGGCGCCGCCAGCTAGATCTTCGACCTCATTCGTTCGGCGCGTTCGCAGCCGCAAGGTCCGTGGCCGCACTCGCCGCCGCAGGCGGCCCCTGCGGCTGCGGACACCGAGAAGGGACAGGGCGGAGGCGGCGCGAGCTCCGCTCGCCCGCCGGAGCACGATCGAACTCGACCGAGTGGAGTGAGCGAAGCGAACGAACGAGGTCGAAGCGTTAGCCTTGGGGCGCCGTGCGCACCCGGGTCACCCGTACGTTCACCTTCGAGGCGGCCCACCACCTCCCGTGGCACGCCGGGCGCTGCAAGGGCCTCCACGGCCACGGCTACCGGCTGGAGGTGACGGTGGAGGGCCCGCTCGACGCCAACGGCGTGGTGGTGGACTTCGACGACCTGAAGGCGGTCGTGCAGCGCGAGGTGGTGGACCGCTACGACCACACGTGCCTCAACGACCTGCTCGACAACCCCACCGCCGAGCTGGTGGCCGCCGACGCCTGGGAGCGGCTGGAGGCAGCCGGGCTGGCCCCGGCCCGCCTGCGGCTGTGGGAGACGCCCACCTCATCGGTCGAGATCCTGCCCGGGTGAGCGCCGCCGTCGTGGCCCTGTCCGGCGGGCTGGACTCGACGGTGTGCCTGGCGCTGGCCAGGGCCGACCGCCACCGGCCCCTGGCCCTGACCTTCGACTACGGCCAGCGCCACCGGGCCGAGCTGGCCCGCGCCGCGGCGGTGGCCGACCACGCCGGCGCCGAGCACCTCGTGGTGTCCATCGACCTGCGGGGCTGGGGCGGCTCGGCCCTGACCGACGACGCCGTCGACGTCCCCTCGCCGTCCGCCGGCGGCCCCGGGGCGGGGCCCGTCCCCGTCACCTACGTGCCGGCGCGGAACCTCGTCTTCCTCTCGATCGCGGTGGGGCTCGCCGAGGCCCGCCACGCCGACGCCGTGTACCTGGGCGTCAACGCCCTCGACTACAGCGGCTATCCCGACTGCCGGCCGGAGTTCGTGGAGTCCTTCCGGGCGACCGCCGCCCTGGCCCTCAAGCGGGGCGTGGAGGGCCGCCCCGTCGAGGTGCGCACGCCGCTGATCGGCCTGACCAAGGCCGCCATCGTCCGCCTGGGCCTGGAGCTCGGGGCCCCGCTGGCCCTCACCTGGTCGTGCTACCGGGAGGTGGAGGCGCCCTGCGGCGACTGCGACGCCTGCGCCCTGCGGGCCCGTGGCTTCGCCGAGGCGGGCGTGGCCGATCCCGCCCTGCGGACGGCGCGGTGACGGCGGCCGGCGCCGTGCCCACCCTGGTGGTGTCAGAGGTGTTCGGGCCGACCCTCCAGGGCGAGGGCCCGTCGGCGGGACAGGCCGCCGCCTTCGTGCGCCTGGGGCGGTGCAACCTGGCCTGCGCCTGGTGCGACACGCCCTACACCTGGGACTGGGAGCGCTTCGACCCCGCCGCCGAGCTCACCACCATGGCGGTGGCCGAGGTGGTCGAGCGGGTCGACGCCACCGGCGCCGGCCTCGTCGTCGTCACCGGCGGCGAGCCCCTCCTCCAGCAGCACCGGCTCCCGCCCCTCCTGGGGGCGCTCAAGGGCCGGGGCCGGCGGGTGGAGGTGGAGACGGCGGGGACCATCGCCCCCGCCCTGCCCGACGGCCTGGTGGACGGCTGGAACGTGTCGCCCAAGCTGGCGTCGTCGGGGATGGCGGCCGAGCGCCGGCTCCGGCCGGCCGTGCTCCGGGCCTTCGCCGCCACCGGCCGGGCCGTGTTCAAGTTCGTGGTGCGCTCCCCCGCCGAGCTCGACGAGGTGGCCGCCGTGGTGGAGCGGTGCGGGGCCGCGCCGGTGTGGGTGATGCCCGAGGGAACCGACGAGGCCACCGTCCTGGCCCGCCTGCGGGAGCTGGCGCCCCACGTGGTCGCCCGGGGCTGGAACCTCACGCCCCGCCTCCACGTCCTCGTCTGGGGGGACCGGCGGGGCACCTGAGCGCCCGGCAGGGCGCGGGCTGTGGTCCCTCTGCCACGGCGCGTGCGCGATGGTGGAGCCGTGCGTGGTGTACGACGCTTGCTCCTCCTCGCCGTGGCCGCGGTGGCCGTGGCCACCGCCTCGGCCACCGCCGCCTGGGCGGTCGACACCCGGCGGTCGGAGGGCGAGGTCGTGCGCAACGTGACGCTGGCCGGCCGGGACGTGGGCGGGCTGTCCCCCGCCGAGCTGGACCGGGTGATCGGCGAGCTGTCGGCCGGCTTCGAGCGGGCGACGGTGGTGGTGGAGACCGACGGCCCGTCGTTCTCGTTCGCGGCCGCCGAGGTGGACCTCACCCTGGACGAGGCGGCCACCGCCGAGGCGGCCCTGGCGGTCGGTCGCACGGGGGGGGCGCCGGGCCGGGCGGTGGCGTGGGCCCGCTCGTTCGCCCGGCCGCGGAAGGCGCCCGTGGCCGTGGCCGTCGACCGGAGCGCCCTGCGGCGCCTGGTGGAGGCGGCCGACACCGGGCGCATCCCGCCGACCGAGCCCTCGATCAGGCCCGCCGGCCGGCGGCTGGAGGTGGTGGAGGGCAAGCCGGGCCGGGGCGTGGACCCGGCCGCCGTGCTCGACGCCCTCCCCGAGGCCGCCCGCTCGGGCACCACCATGGTGGTCCGGGTCCGGCGGGGCGACGTCCCGCCCCGGTTCGGCGCCGACGACGCCCGCACGGCGGCCCGGGCCGCCGAGGCGGCGACCACCGCCGCGCTGGCCGTCTCCGTCGACGGGGACCCGGCCGAGGTGCGGGCGGCCACGCTGCGCTCCTGGGTCCGGTCGCGGGCGACCGAGGACGGGATCCGGACCTTCGTCGACCGGTCCGAGGCGGACGCCCAGCTCCCGGGGCTGCTGGACGGCCTGGGCGCCGAGGGGGTCGACGCGTCGTTCACGGTGGTCGGCGGCGTGCCCCAGGTCGTGCCCGGGCGGGCGGGGACGGCGTGCTGCGGCCCGGGCGCCGGCGAGGAGATCGACGCCGCCTTTCAGGCCCGGCTGGCGGGCCGGGGCCTCGACGCCCCGGTGGCGCTGCCGGTGAAGCCGGTGGAGCCCGACCTGACCGACGCCGAGGCCGCCGCCCTGGGCATCAAGGAGCCGGTGGGGGCGTTCACCACCAGCTTCGCCCCCAACCAGTCGCGGGTGCGGAACATCCACCGCATCGCCGACCTGGTGCGGGGCCAGGTCATCCTCCCGGGCGGCGAGTTATCGGTGAACGGCCTCGTCGGCGAGCGCACGCCCGAGAAGGGCTTCGTGGGCGGCGGGGTCATCGAGGACGGCCGGTTCACCGAGTCGATCGGCGGCGGCATCTCGCAGTTCGCCACCACCACCTTCAACGCCGCCTTCTTCGCCGGCCTGGAGTTCCCCGAGTACCAGTCGCACAGCATCTACATCTCGCGCTACCCCTACGGCCGGGAGGCCACCCTGTCGTGGCCCAAGCCCGACCTGCGCATCCGCAACCCCAGCCCCCACGGGGTCCTCATCTGGCCCACCTACACGGCCCGGTCCGTCACCGTCACGCTCTACTCCACGGGCTGGGTGCAGGTGGCGCAGACCGGGCAGACGACCGAGCAGCGGGGGCCCTGCACCCGGGTCCGCACCGAGCGGACCCGCACGTTCCTGGCCGACGGGACCACCAAGGTCGACCACGTGGGCGCCCTCTACCGGCCGGCGGAGGGCGTGAAGTGCACGTAGGCCCCGCGCCCGCCGGTTCGCGGTAGGGCGGCGCCCGGTGCCAGCATGGCGCCGTGGACGTGGTCGTGAGCGGGTCGCACGGGCTGATCGGGTCGGCACTGGTGCCGGCCCTGGCCGCCGCCGGCCACCGGGTGCGCCGCCTGGTGCGCCGGCCGCCCGGCCCCGACGAGGTCGCCTGGGACCCCGACGCCGGCACCGTGGACGCCGCCGGCCTGGAGGGGACCGACGCCGTCGTGCACCTGGCGGGCGTCGGCATCGGCGACAAGCGCTGGACGCCCGAGCAGAAGCGGCGCATACGCGACAGCCGGGTGCGGGGCACCGGCGCCCTGGCCGCCGCCCTGGCCGGGCTGGCGGTGCCGCCCCGGGTGCTGGTCAGCGGGTCGGCGGTGGGCTACTACGGCGACCGGGGCGACGAGGTGCTGACCGAGCAGAGCCCCCCCGGCGAGGACTGGCTGGCCGAGGTGGTGCGCGACTGGGAGGCGGCGGCGGCCCCGGCGGCCGACGCCGGCGTGCGGGTGGTGCACACCCGCACCGGCATCGTCCTGTCGCCCGCCGGCGGGGCGCTGGCCAGGCAGCTGCCGCTGTTCAAGCTGGGCCTGGGCGGGCGCCTCGGCCCCCGGTCGCAGTGGGTGAGCTGGGTGTCGATCGACGACGAGGTGGGCGCCATCGG
>JBKHXC010000571.1:0-7212 GCA_046566225.1 Acidimicrobiia bacterium | reverse complement strand
CCCGCCCAGGTGGGCGACGGTGGCGGGATCGCCCTCGCCGTCGAGGGTGGCGCTCAGCAGCTCGTCGTCGGGATGGGGCTCGCTCATGGGCTACGGGGTTGGACGGTCGGCGGGCGGGGCGGGGTTCCCGAGCAGGGGCACCAGGGCGGCCCGGCCCCGGGCGCTGCGGGAGCGGACGGTGCCGGGCGGGATGCGCAGCGCCTCGGCGATCGCCGCGTAGTCCAGCCCGCACAGGTCCCGCAGCACCACGGGCGCCCGGAAGTCGGGGGGGAGCCGGCGGAGGGCGGCCTCCACGTCGACGCGGTCGGCGACCCCGCCGTCGAGGGCCGCCCCGCCGCCGCTCCCCACGGCGGCCTCCAGCCCCCCGTCGGCCACCGGCGACGCCCGCCGGGCCCGGCGGCGCAACTCGTCGAGGCACGCGTTGGTCGCCACCCGGTAGGCCCACGTCCCGAAGCTGGACCGGCCGTCGAAGCGCCCGGCGGCCAGGCCCCGGGCGATGGCCACCAGCGCCTCCTGGGTGGCGTCGTCGGCGTCGGCGTCGGACCCCAGGAGGCGCCGGGCCAGGGTGTGGAGGCGGTCGACGTGGCGGCGCAGGAGCCGGTCGAGGGCGTTCCGGTCGCCGCCCAGCGCCGCCTCCACCAGGTCCCGGTCGCCGCGGCCGTCCTCGATGGCGGCCAGCGTAGGACGGCGGCGAAGGCTCGTGGCGAGGTGCTACGACGCGGTGACGGCGACCTCGGCGACCGTCGCCACCCGGGCCGGGCCGGTGTCGGTGATCCACAGCAGCACGGCCGAGCCCCGGCGCCCGCCCAGGTCGAACCGGGCGTCGCCGTCGATCCCCGAGCGGGTGGCCACCGGCTCGCCCCACCCGGCGAGGTCGGGGGCGGGGGCGTCGCCCACGTACACCGACGCCGCCCACCCCGAGGTGGCCGAGGTGACCTCGAGGAGGGCCAGGTCGGCCGGGGCGGCCAGCTCGAACACCAGGCCCACGCCCCGTTTGAGCCCGCCGAAGGGCCGGCTGTTGTAGCGGTTGCTGCGCCACTCGGTCGCCGGGTTGCCGTCGGCGGCCAGCGGGGCCCGGCGCTCGTTCTCCTCGCCGTCGGGGCCCTCGGGGTCGAACGAGCGCACCGACGCGACCGCCACCGGGGCCCCGCCCCCGCCCCCGCCCCCGCCGCCCCCGTCCCCGGCGAGGAGGGCCACCGCGACCACCGCCACCATTACCAGGGCGGCCACCACCACGGCGGGCAGCAGGCTGGGCGCCGGCTGGCGCCGCCGCACGGCCTCCACGCCCGACGGCGGGGTGGGGTCGCGCACGACCTGGGGCACGGCGTCGTCGGCGCCGCCCCCCGCCCCAGCCTGGCCGAGGTCGACCGACAGCAGCGCCCGGCGCAGGGCGGCGGCGGACTGGAACCGGGCGGCGGGGTCCTTGGCCAGCGCCTGGAGCACCACCGCCTCCAGCTCGGCCGGCACCGGGCCGCCGGGGCCGCCCATGGCCGGGGGCGCCTCCCGCACGTGCAGGACGGCGGTGGCCAGCTCGGTGTCGGCCTGGAACGGCGGGCGCCCGCACAGCATCTCGTAGAGGACGACGCCCAGGGCGTAGACGTCGGAGCGGGCGTCGGGCGCCCGGCCCTCGACCTGCTCGGGCGACAGGTACCGGGCCGTTCCCACCACCGCGCCGGTCTGGGTCAGGTCGGCGCCGGCCGTGTCGGGCGGGACGGCCAGCTTGGCGATGCCGAAGTCGGCCACCTTGACCCGCAGCAGGGGGGCGGTGTCGCCCTCGTGCTCGGACAGGAGGATGTTGGCCGGCTTCACGTCGCGGTGGACGAGCCCGGCCTGGTGGGCGTGCTCCAGGGCGGCGGCCACCTCGGCGCCGATGGGCACGGCCACCGCCGGCGGCAGCGTCCCCGCCTCCCGGATGGCGTCGCGCAAGGTGCGCCCCCGCACCAGCTCCATGACGATGAAGGTCACGTCCCCGTCGGTGCCGGTGTCGAAGGTGGCCACGATGCTCGGGTGGGCCAGCCGGGCGGCGGCGACGGCCTCCCGGCGGAACCGCTCGACGAAGGCCTCGTCGGCGGCCAGGTGGGGGTGCAGGACCTTGATGGCGACGGGCCGGGCCAGGACGTCGTCGTAGCCCTCCCAGACCTCGGCCATCCCGCCGCGCGCCACCAGGCGCACGGCGCGGTAGCGCCCCGCCAGGACGCGGTCGAGCAGGGAGAGCGGCTCGGGCACGGGGACGGCGGGCCGGAGCCTACCCGGGCACCGCGTAGGTGACGCCGATGACCCGGGGACCGCCGTGGGTGCCGATGACGGCGCCGATCTCGGCGACGGCGATCTGGTCGCGGGGGTGGAACTCCGCCAGCAGCGCCACCAGCTCGTCGACGTCGGGCGCCCGGCCGTGCACCACCCACAGGTGCTCGACGGGCGACGCCTGGCGCACCTTGTCGGCCAGGTAGCGGAGCGACTTGCCCCGGGTCCGCTGCTTGGACTCCGGCTCGACCTTGCCGCCGGCCACCTCGATGACCGGCTTGATCGACAGCATGGACCCGACCAGGGCCTGGGCGGCACCGATGCGCCCGCCCTTGCGCAGGTTGTCGAGGGTGTCGAGGGCGGCGAAGGTCCGGGTGCGGGGGACCATGGCCTCCGCCCCGGCCGCCACCTCGTCGAGGCTCTTGCCCTCGGCCGCCAGCCGGGCGGCGACGAGGGCGACGGTCCCCTCGGCCAGGGAGACGGCCCGGGAGTCGACCACCCGGACGGCGATGTCGGGCGAAACGGCCTCGGCGGTCAGCCGGGCCGCCTCGTAGGTGGCCGACAGGCTCGACGAGATGGTCACGCACACCACGCCCGCCGCCCCCCCTCCCGCCGCCCGCCGGTACGCCTGCTCGAAGTCCCCGGGGGAGGGGGCGGCCGTCTCGGGCAGGACGGGCGACGTCGCCAGCCGGTCCCAGAACTCGGCCGGGGCCAGGTCCCGGCGGTCCACCAGCTCCTCGGCGCCGAAGCGCACGGTGAGGGGCACGAGCTCGATCCCGTGCTCGCCGGCCAGGTCGGGCGGCAGGTCGGAGGCGGTGTCGCTGACGATGTGGACCCCGGGCACGTGTTCTATCTCCTCACTCTGGTGGCGGATGCGGTGACCTCCACGTCGTACCAGGATTCGAGCTGCTCCATCCGGCCGAGCAGGAACGAGCGGGCCTGGCGCTGGACGGTGACCGTCACGCCGGCCGCCCCCAGCTGGAAGCGGGTGAGGGCGGCGTCGTGGTCCCGGGCGATGCCGTCGGCGATCTGGCGGGCCCGTTCGGTCTCGCCCGGGTGGTCGAGCAGGTGCAGGGCGGCGTTGTCGGCCGCGTCGTGGGCGATGCCGTCGAGCTGGGCGCGGACGACGACGGGGGAGATCAGCTCCACGGCGAGGAACCCGAAGAGCGCGATGCCGAAGACGATCTTCGACAGCCAGCCGGTGATCACGCCACGCCCCTCCGGATCCGCACGAGCCCCGACAGCTCCTGCACGCCGAGGCGTCGAGCGGCGACGAGGTACACGGTAACACCGGCCGGTACGGCAACGGCCAGCCGGAGCAGCTCGGGGCCCACGGCGGCGGCGACGGCCAGGACGACGCCGGCCATGGCGGCGCTGGCCACGCCGACGCGCAGCCAGGTGCGGAGCGTGCCGGCGACGTCCACCGTGCCGGTGTCGCGGCGGAGGCGGGCCAGGGCGAGCCCGGTGCCCACCGTGTAGGCCGCCGCGTAGGCCAGTCCCAGGCCGTGGACCCCGAGGACCGGGTACAGGGCGAGGGCGAGGGCGACGTTGACGGCGTTCTCCCCCAGGTAGAGGACGAACATGGATCGGGTGTCCTGCATGGCCTGGTAGCAGCGCATGAGGAAGTAGTAGGTGCTGAAGCCGGGAAGGCCGATGGCGAGCATGACCAGCACATCGGCAGTTCGGGAGGCAGATCCTGAGCCCAATGCGCCGTGCTCGAGCGCCACCCCGACCAGGGGCCGGGCCAGGCACGCCAGCCCCACGGCGGCGGGGACGGCGATCGCCGCGATCGTGCGCAGCCCGCGCGCCGCCTGGCGGCCGAAGCCGGCGGGGTCGCCCAGCGCCCAGCGCTCGGCCAGGTCGGGCAGCAGGGCGGTGGCGACGGACACGGCGAACACGCCGTGGGGCAGGAGGAAGAAGATCATGGCCGCCCGGTAGGCGGCCACGTCGCCGGCGTCGCCGTTGGCCAGGATCAGCACGACCATGAGGGCGACCTGGTTGGCGGCCACGTAGCCGAACGTCCACCCCGACAGCCGCACGATGCGCACGACGGCGGGGTGCCGGGGCTCCCAGACCGGCCGCAGGCGGGCGCCCGACCGGCGCAGGGAGGGAAGCAGGGCCAGGGCCATGGCCGCCACCCCGGCCGTGGTCCCCAGGCCGAGGAGGAGGCGGGCGCCGGCGTCGTCGCGCACGGCGGCCAGCGACACCTCGTCCACCACGTGGGGCAGGGCGAGGAGCACGCCGATCACCACGACGTTGTTGAGGACCGGGGCGAACATCACGGCCGCGAAGCGGCGGCGGGCGTGGAGCACCGCGGTGGTCAGGGCCACCATCCCGTAGAAGGCGACCTGGGGCGCGAACATCCGCAGCAGGCTGGTGGCGACGTCGCGCTGGGCGTTCAGCGACGGGTCGGTGTTGCCGATGGTGTAGAGCCGGACCAGCCAGGGCGCCACCACCACGAACAGCCCGGTGACCGCCACGACCAGCGCGCCGGCCGTCGTCACCACCGCCGACACCGCCCGCCAGGACTCCTCCTCGTCCTCGTCGCCGGTGGCCAGGAGGTCGACGAAGACGGGCAGGAGGGTGGCCGACAGGATCCCCCCCAGGATCAGCTCGTAGATGATGTTCGGCGTGACGTTGGCCAGGTCGTAGCTGTCGGTCAGCCGGGTGAAGCCCATGGCGTAGGCGAGGGCCACCAGCCTCCCGAAGCCGGTCACGCGCGACAGAAGGGTGCCGGCGGCCATGACCGCCGCGCTGCGGGCCAGGGTGGGCCGCGGGGCGCCCGTGCCGCCGGTGCCCGCCTCGCCCGTCAGGTCGCCGTTGGCGCCCCGGCCTCCCTCGCTCACGCAGGGACCAGGCGCCGGTTGCGCCGGCCCCGGACCAGGTGGCGGGCCCACCACAGGAGGAGGAACGTCCCCGCCCCGGCCGAGAGCACGACGCCGACGCCCGACGCCGCGGTGGACCGCACCGTGAACCGGCTGGTGCCGAGCACCAGGGCCCCGTCGGGCGAGACCAGGCTCACCCGCAGCGGGAACGACCCCGACGTGCGCGCCCGCACCGAGAACCGCTCGGTGGTGCTGCGCCGGTCGAGCCCCACGGCGCGGACGGCGCCGCGGGGGAAGTCGAGCTTGTCGCTGGCGACGCGGATCTCCACGTTGAGGGGGTAGCCCGCGGCGCTGAGCACGGTGACGGGGATCTCGCCCGTCCGGGCCGTGAGGGTGATCGAGCGGTGGTCGGGGACCCGCACCGCCGAGGTCTGGGCCCGGATGGCGGACTCAACGCCGCCCAGGTAGGCGTCGCGCCGCCGGGGGCGCACGTCGGCGCCCTGGGCCACGAGGAGCAGCTCCTCGATGGCCTCGTCGAGGGGGTTCTCGGGGGCGAGCATGGTGGCGAAGGCCACCAGCTGGCGGCGGGCGGCCTGCACCTCGGAGGCCGGGAGCTCCGCCAGGTCCTCGGGAGGCGCCAGCCTCCGCACCAGGGGGGCGCCGCGGGCGGTGACGGCCGGGGGGACGTCGGCGAAGACGGTGTCGACCGTCGACGGGGCCACGACGGTGGCGGTGGAGAGGCCGGCGAGCACGGTGTCGAGGAAGGCCTTGTTCGCCCGCCACGACCGGGGGACCACGACCACCACGCCCCGGGCCCGGCTGGGGTGGTCCTGGTAGACGACGGCCAGGTCGGCGAGGAGGCGGTGGGCGGCGAGGACCGGGTCGGCTGCGGGGCCGAAGTGGGCGGCCAGGGCCCGGTCGCCCGCCACCGCCGAGGGGCGGCGAACCGCGCGGGCCTCGAGCTCGAAGGGCTGGGCCAGGGTCACCGACATGTCGACCGGCTCGTACGCCGGCTCGGGCAGCACGAAGCGGTCGACCTGTTGCTGGCGCAGGCGGACGACGGAGCGCTCGTCGAGGCGGTCCTGGGCCACCCAGGTGCGGGGGTCGGGGCGCCGGCCCAGGGTGCGCTCGATCACCTCGCTGCCCCGGTCGAGCTGGATGGCGGCCTCGGCGGCGAGGCTGGGCCGGTCGAACGCCGGCAGCGAGACGGGGACGTAGGTGCTGGCGGCCACCTCCCGCCCGGGCAGGCTGCGGCGGAGGGCGGCGAGCGTCTCACGGTCCTCGGGCCGGGCGCTGGCGTCGAGGGCGGCCAGCGTCTCGGGAGTGGGCAGCAGGGTCACGGGCACGCCGGGGTGGGCCTCCAGCGAGCGGGCCAGGCCGTCGAGGGCGGCGGCGTCGCGGCGGGGCAGCGACCGGCTGCCGTCGGGTCGCAGGGCGAGGCCGGCGTGGACGGGCAGCACCAGGGCGGCGTCGAGGGCCCGGCCGCCGGGCTGGGGCGGGCTGGTGTACACCAGGTGGGTGACCAGGCCGGCCAGGGTCTCGCCGCCACCGGCCTCCCGCAGCTCGACGCGCACCGGGTACACGCCCTCGGCGCTCAGCCGGAGGCGGGCGGGGTCCACGGGCCGGGCGGGGTCCTGCAGGGGGAGGCGGACGACCACCGCCCCCGCCGCGTCGGTGGCCAGCTCCGACAACAGGGCGGGCGGAACCACGGTGATGGGGTTGCCCCGCGGCCCGTCCAGCAGGGTGCGGGCGAACTCCGAGCGGTTGCGGGCCCGCCGGTAGACGGCCACCGCCAGCTCCACCTCGGCGGGGGCCTCGGCGGTGGTCACGTCCAGCCGGAGGGCGAGCTCCTCACCGGGGCCCACCCACGGCGTCTGCGAGGCCAGGCGGAGGACGCTGCCCGAGTCCTGGGCGCCGGCGGGCGGGGCCGGCACCAGGGCCAGGGTGCCGGCGAGGACGGCCACCACCGCCGCCGCCACCCCCGCCCGGGCCCCGATGCGGCTCACGGCCCCGGGCGGGGATGGGGGCCCCGCCCCGGGGAGGAGGCCGGGGTTGGGGCCCCGGCCGGGTCGTACGGCATCGGCCCCGGGCGGGGATGGGGGCCCCGCCCCGGGGAGGAGGCCGGGGTTGGGGCCCCGGCCGG
>JBKHXC010000570.1:0-3359 GCA_046566225.1 Acidimicrobiia bacterium | reverse complement strand
CCGGCCGGCCACGAGGAGTACAGTGCGGGGGTGGCCGGCTCCGCCGGCCTCGCCCGTCCGTTCAGCTCGCCGAGGAAGCGGAGCTTCCGACGGCGAGACGGCTTACAGGTACCCGGGCGGGCGGGTGCGCTGCATGCGCTCGTCGCCGGCGGGGGGCAGGCCGCGCTGGCGGGCCTCCTCGATCTGGGCCCGGGCCGCCATCTGCTGGGCGAACACGGTGGCCTGGATGCCGTGGAACAGGCCGTCGAGCCAGCCGACCAGCTGGGCCTGGGCGATGCGCAGCTCGGGCTCGGTGGGGGCGTCCCGGTCGGCGAAGGGGAGGGTGACCCGGGCCAGCTCGTCGCGGAGGTCGGCCGAGAGGCTGCCGGCCAGCTCCTGCACCGACGTCTGGTAGATCTCCCGCAGGGTCGTGCGGCCCGCCTCGTCGAGGGGGGCGTGGCGGACCTCCTCCAGCAGCTGCTTGATCATGGAGGCGATGCGCATCACCCGGGCCGGGTGCTCCACCGTCTCGCCCGGCCCGCCCCCGGAGCGCAGGGGCCCGGCGTCGCCCACGATCTCGGCCCCGGCCCCGTACCCCTCGCCGGGGGCGCCGCCGTCGCCGGCGGGGGGCGGGTCGGTCGGGTCGAGGGGGCCGCCGAGGGAGGGCACGGCTCTCATCCTCCCCCGCCGCCGGCCGGCGCCACCAGCAGGGGGACGATGGCCTCGGCCGGGGTGAGCGAGCCGTGCCGGCAGACCAGGCGCGACTCCCCGGTGTCGGCCGGGTCGAGGAACGCCACCGGCTCGAAGGGGACCAGGGCCACGTCGCCCAACCGGCCGGCCACCTCGGGCGACGGCCGGCCCCCCAGCCACCCCTGCTCCACCACCTCGTCGAGGGTGCGCACCCACGCCACGTCGTCGTAGAGGCGGTGGGCGGTGGCGGCCAGGCGCCCGGCGGTGCCGGGGCGGGCGTGGAGCCAGCGGAACCGCCCCTCCCCGGAGAGCAGGTCGACGTCGGCCATCAGCGCCGGATCGAGCTCGATCCCGGCCCCGTCCACCTGCACCTGGCCGTGGTCGGAGGTCACCACCAGGGCGGCGCCCGGCGGCAGCACGGCCAGGACGTCGGCCACCAGGCGGTCGGTGGCCGCCAGCTCGGCGTCGTAGTAGGGCCCGAAGCCGCGGTCGTGGGCCACCTTGTCGATGCCGTCGTAGTAGGCGTAGACGAACGGCTCGCCGGCAGCCAGCAGGCGCCGCACCTCCACGGGCACCGCCGACGGCAGCCGCCAGCCATGCAGCCGGGCGCCGGCCAGGTGGGCGGCGGTGAACCCGGTGGTGGCGAACTCGGCGCGGGTGACCACCGGCGGCGCCGTGCCGGCGAAGGCCGGCTCCGGCTGGAACGCCTCGGGCGGCACGAGGGGGCGGGCATCGCCGGCGGCGGTGTTCCACCGCAGTACGTTCAGCACCTCCCGGGCCCCGACCCGCACCCGGTAGCCGACCACGCCGTGCTCGGCCGGGGCCAGGCCCGTGCAGATGGACGTCAGCGCCGTCGCCGTCGTGGTGGGGGCGACCGAGGTGATGGGGCCTCCCTCCATGCCGGCCAGCACCGGCGCCAGATCCGCCCGCTCGCGCAGCTGGTCCCAGCCCAGCCCGTCGAGCACCAGCAGCACCACCTGTGACGCCTCCCCCACGGGCGGCGGCATCCACTCCGGCGCCCCGGCCGCCGGTGACAGCAGCGCCGGCATCAGCGACGACAGGCAGGCGCCGCCGTAGGCGGGGAGGACCGGGACCGGCCTGGTCTGCAGCACCCAGCGACGGTACCCGCGACCGTCCCCTCTCTACCGCCGGGGCCGGCCGTAGCATTGGTGCCGTGAAGGTGTCGACGAGGGGCGACTACGCCAGCCGGGCCCTGCTCTCCCTCGCCCTCCACGCCGACGGCGGCCAGCCCACCTCGGTGCGCGACATCGCCGAGCGCACCGGGCTGCCCCAGCCCTACCTGGAGCAGATCCTCCTGGCCCTCAAGGGCGCCGGGCTCGTGCGCTCCAAGCGGGGCGTGGGGGGCGGCTACGTGCTGGCCCGGGACCCGGCCGACATCACCCTGGGCCAGATCGTGAGCGCGGTGGACGGGCCCATCGTGGCCGGCGACTTCGGCGAGCCCCACCAGGACGGGGCCTGCGACCACGAGGGCCAGTGCGTCCTGCTGGCGGTGTGGGCCGAGGTCGGCCGCCACATGCGCTCCCACCTCGACTCGTTCACCCTGGCCGACATGGTGACGTCGGCCCGGGGGGGCCCGGCGGCCGTCCAGCCCCTCACCTGAACCGGGCCAGCACGGCGGCCAGGTCGGCGGGCAGCTCCGACGAGAACGCCAGCCGCTCGCCGCTCGCCGGGTGGGCGAAGGCCAGGCGGTGGGCGTGCAGGAACGGCCGGGGCGACAGCGCCGTGGAGCGGGCCCCGCCGTAGCGGGCGTCGCCCAGGACGGGATGGCCGATGGCGGCCAGGTGGACCCGGATCTGGTGGGTGCGGCCCGTCTCCAGCCGGCACTCCACCAGGGTGGCGGCGGCCGGCTGCGAGAACCGGCGGCGGACGTCGTAGGCGGTGCGGGCCGGGCGGCCGGCGGCCGACACCGACATCCGGGTGGGGTCCCGCTCGGCCCGGCCCACGGGGGCATCCACCAGGCCGGCCGGCGCCTCCACCACCTCCCAGACCAGCGCCAGGTAACGACGCTCCACCTCCCGGCGCTCCAGCTGGGCCGACAGCGCCCGGTGCGCCTCGGCCGTGCGGGCCACCAGCATGAGGCCCGAGGTGCCCTTGTCGAGGCGGTGGACGATGCCGGGCCGGTCCGGCTCCCCCACGCCGGCCAGCTCCGGCCAGCGGGCCAGCAGCCCGGCCGCCAGCGTGCCCCCGGCCCGGCCCGCGCCCGGGTGCACGACCACGCCGGGCGCCTTGTCGACCACGGCCAGGGCGTCGTCGGCGTACACGACGGCCACCTCCACCGACGGGTCGGGGGCGACGCCGGCGGCCGGCCGGGCCCCGGGCACGTCCACCTCCAGCTCGTCGCCCTCGGCCAGGCGCCGGCTGCGGGCGGCGACGGGACGCCCGCCCACGCGCACGGCGCCCTCCTCGACCAGGCGGGCGACGTCGGCCCGGGCCAGGCCGGTGAGCAGGGCGACGACCTTGTCCACCCGCTCACCGGCCAGGGCGGCGGGCACCACGTCCCTCACCGCTCCGCCGGCGGCGGCCCACCGGGGGCCGGCCGCTCCCCGCTGGCGCCGGCGACCACCAGCAGGGCCGCGCCGCAGGTGATGGCGGCGTCGGCCACGTTGAACACCGGCCACCACTGGAGGTCGATGATGTCGACCACGGCGCCGCCGTGGTCGCGGAGCAGC
>JBKHXC010000569.1:0-12295 GCA_046566225.1 Acidimicrobiia bacterium | reverse complement strand
ACGGCCGGCCCGGCGGGCTCTGGCCGTGGCCGTCGCCCCCCCGGGCGCCTCCACCGACGCCCGGGTGTCGGCGCCGGCCGTCTCCAGCCCGGCCAGCCGGGTGCCGTTCGCCTCCGCCAGCTCCTCGCCGGCGGCGGGGCCGGCGGCGGCGGCCAGGGCGGCGGCGTCGGCGGCGGCAGCCGCCCGGGCCTCCTCCACCGCCCGGCCCCCCCGCTTGCCCACCGCCAGGCACGCCACCCCCACCACCAGGACCACCACCGTCACCAGGGGCAGTACCTGCCCCCGCTCGCGACCGCGCACGGCGACTCCCTCGTTCCACGTTCGACCGGAGGGGGAAGTGGTCGGGGCCCTGCTCCGAGGCCTCTGGTGCCACAGACCTTTGCCGCGTTCGCAGCGTCAAGGTCCGTGGCCGCACTCGCCGCCGCAGGCGGCCTCTACGGCTGCGGACACCGAGGAAGGACAGGGCGGAGGCGGCGCGAGCTCCGCTCGCCCGCCGGAGCACGATCGAACTCGACCGAATGAAGTGAGCGAAGCGAACGAATGAGGTCGACGCACTAGGAGCCGGCCGAGCCGTTGTCGTCGGTCGCCAGGATGGGGGCGACGGAGGCGACGGAGGCCCCGGCGTCGAGGTTCATCACCCGCACGCCGGTGGCGTCCCGCCCCTGCGACGGGATGCCCCGCACGGGCAGGCGCATGGTGACGCCGGCCGACGACACGAGCATGATCTCGTCGTCGAGGCCCACCATGAAGGCGCTGACGACGTAGCCCCGCCGGGCGGTGAGCTTGATCCCCTTGACGCCCATGGTGCCGCGGCCCTTCTTGGGGAAGCGGTCGAGCTGGGTGCGCTTGCCGAACCCGGCGTCGGTGACGATCAGGATGGCGGCGTCGTCCCGGGCCACGTCGCAGGACACCACCTCGTCGCCGTCCCGGAGGCGCATGCCGATCACGCCCTGGGCCGCCCGACCGGTGGGGCGCACCTCGTCCTCGGAGAAGCGGATGGTGAGCCCGTGGCGGGTGACCATGAACACGTCGTCGTCGCCCGTGGTGCGGATCACCCGGACCAGCTCGTCACCGTCCTTCAGGTTGATGGCGATGAAGCCGTCCCGGCGCGACTTGTCGTACTCCGAGAAGGTCGTCTTCTTGACCTGGCCCAGCCGGGTGGCGAACACCAGGAACTCGTCGTCGCCGAACTCCCGGGTGTCGATGATGGCCTGGATGTGCTCGTCGTTGGCCAGGGGGAGCAGGTTGACGATGGCCGTGCCGCGCGCCGTGCGCTCCTTCATCGGCACCTCGTGGGCCTTGAGGCGGTACACCTTGCCCTGGTTGGAGAAGAACAGCAGGTAGGAGTGGGCCGTGGTGTGGATGACCGTGCTCACCAGGTCCTGCTCCTTGAGCCGGGCGCCCTGGATGCCGCGGCCCCCCCGGCCCTGGGCGCGGAACGCCCCGGCAGCGACCGTCTTGATGTAGCCGGCCCGGGTCATGGTGACGACCAGCGGCTCGTCCTCGATCAGGTCCTCGACCCCGATGTCGCCGGGGTCGTAGGTGATCTCGGCCCGGCGGGGCGAGGCGAACTGGGCCCTGACGGCGCCCAGCTCGTCCTTGATGACGCCCCTGAGGCGGCCGGGATCGGCCAGGATGGCCCGCAGCTCGCCGATCGTCTCCCGCAGCTTGGCCATCTCGTCGTCGAGCTCCTGGCGGCCGAGGCGGGTGAGGCGGCCCAGGGTCATGTCGAGGATGTGGTTGGCCTGGACCTCGCTGAACGCGAACGGCTCGGCCATGAGGCCGGCGCGGGCGGCGGGGCGGTCGGCCGAACCCCGGATGAGGGCGATGATGGCGTCGATGGCGTCCAGCGCCTTGAGCAGGCCCTCGACGATGTGGGCCCGGTCCTCGGCCCTGCGCAGCCGGAACTGCGACCGCCGGGTGATGACCTCCACCTGGTGGTCGATGTAGGCGCTGAGCACCTGGGCCAGGTTGAGGGTGCGGGGCACGCCGTCCACCAGGGCGACCATGTTCACGCCGAAGCTGGTCTGCAGCGGCGTGTGCTTGTAGAGGTTGTTCAGCACCACGTGGGGGTTGGCGTCGCGCTTGAGGGGGATGACGATCTTGGTGGCGACACCCGCCGACAGGTTCTGCACGTCGCGGATGCCCTCGATCTCCCGGGAGGTCACCAGCTCTGCGATGCGCTGCTCGATGGCGGCCACGCTGGCCTGGTAGGGCAACTCGGTGACCACGATCGACGGGCCGGCCTTGGTGTCCTGGATCTCGGCCCGGGCCCGCATGCGGATGCTGCCCCGGCCCGTGCGGTAGGCCTCGAGGATGCCGGCCCGGCCCAGGATGAACGCCCCGGTGGGGAAGTCGGGCCCCTTGACGAACCGCATCAGGTCGTCGGGGGTGGTGTCGGGGTGGTCGACGAGGTGGACGGTGGCGTCGACCACCTCGGCGAGGTTGTGGGGCGGGATGTTGGTGGCCATGCCCACGGCGATGCCCTGGCTGCCGTTCACCAGCAGGTTGGGGAAGCGCGACGGCAGGACGACCGGCTCGACGAACTCGTTGGTGTACTGGGGGACGAAGTCGACGGTGTCCTCGTCGATGCCGGCGAGCATGTGGGTGGCCAGCTGGGACAGCCGGCACTCGGTGTAGCGCTCGGCCGCCGGGGGGAAGTCGGGCGAGCCGTAGTTGCCGTGGAAGTCGATCAGCGGGTCGCGCAGGCTGAACGGCTGGGCCATGCGCACCAGCGCCTCGTAGATCGCCTGCTGGTTGTGGGGGTGGAACTTCCCCATCACCTCGCCGGTGACGCGGGCGCACTTCATGAACGGCCGGTCGGGCCGCAGCCCCAGCTCGTGCATCCCGTAGAGGATGCGCCGGTGCACCGGCTTGAACCCGTCACGCGCGTCGGGCAGGGCCCGCTGCGTGATCATCGACATGGCGTACTCCAGGAAGGAGCGCTCCATCTCCTCCTGGATCTCGATGGGCTCGATGCCCCCGAGCCCGTCGTCGCCGCCGGAACCGATCATGACGTCAGTCATGCCAGGACCTCGGCAACGTGGCGGGCGGAGCGTCGCCAGGGCGCCCGGCCACCGGACGCCGCCTCAGGCGGCCCGCCTGGCTGGGCGCCACCACCGCCGGCTGCGACGGCGATCTAGATGTCAAGGAACCGCACGTCCTTGGCGTTGGTGACGATGAACTGCTTGCGCAGCGGCACGTCGTCGCCCATGAGGATGGAGAAGATGTCGTCGGCGATGGCCGCCTGCTCCACGGTGACCTGCAGTAGGGTGCGCTTGTCGGCGGCCATGGTGGTGGCGCCCAGCTCGTCGAAGTCCATCTCCCCCAGCCCCTTCAGGCGGCCGAACTCGGCCTTGTGGTTGGGGTGCTGCTCGAGGAACCGGGCCTTGGCCAGGTCGTCTTTGAGGTACGCCTTCTCCTTGCTCACCACCGTCGAGTACAGCGGGGGCTGGGCCACGTAGACGTGGCCGTGCTCGACCAGCGGCTTCATCTGGCGGAAGAAGAAGGTGAGCAGCAGGGTGCGGATGTGGCTGCCGTCCACGTCGGCGTCGGCCAGCACGATCACCTTGTGGTACCGGATCCTCCCCAGGTCGAACTCGTCGCCCACACCGGCGCCGATGGCGCCGATGAGCGACTGGATCTCGGTGTTCTTGAGCATCCGGTCCAGCCGGGCCCGCTCGACGTTGAGGATCTTGCCGCGGATGGGCAGGATGGCCTGGGTGTTGGGGTCCCGGGCCCGGATGGCCGAGCCGCCCGCCGAGTCCCCCTCCACGATGAACAGCTCGGCCTCCTCGGGCTTGCGGCTGGAGCAGTCGGTGAGCTTGCCCGGCATCCCCGCTCCCTCCAGGGCCGACTTGCGGCGGATGAGGTCGCGGGCCTGCTGGGCGGCGGAGCGGGCCCGGGCCGCCTGCACGCTCTTGTTGACCACCTGGCGGGCCTCGGCGGGGTGCTCCTCGAACCACTCGGCCAGCTTCTCGTTGGTGGCCCGCTCCACCAGGCCGCGCACGGGCACGTTGCCCAGCTTGGACTTGGTCTGCCCCTCGAACTGCGGGTCCTGGAGGCGCACGGCGATGATGGCGGTGAGGCCCTCGCGGATGTCCTCCCCCAGCAGGTTGGCGTCCTTCTCCTTGAGCAGGCCCTTGGCCCGGGCGTACTTGTTGAGCACGTTGGTGAGGGCCTTCTTGAACCCCTCCTCGTGCATGCCGCCGTCGATGGTGGCGATGCCGTTGGCGAAGCTGTGGATGCCCTCGTAGAACCCGGTGTTCCACTGGAGGGCGACCTCCACCTCCTGGCCCCGCCCCGCCTCGTCGCGGCCGGCGTGGCCGTAGGAGGCCACCTTCTTGAACAGCGGCTCCTTGGCCGCGTTGAGGTGCCTGACGAAGTCCACGATGCCGCCCGCGTACCGGTAGGTCACCTGGTGCTGGTGGCCCGGCCGCTCGTCGTGGAAGCGGATCTCGAGGCCCTTGTTGAGGAACGCCATCATCTGGAGGCGCTCCACCACCGTCTGGGCCCGGAAGTCGACCTCCTCGAACACGGTGGGGTCGGGCCAGAAGGTGACCGTGGTGCCGGTGCGGCCCCGAGGGGCGGGCCCGACCACCTCCAGCCGGCCCTGGGGCTTGCCGCCCTTGGCGAACTCGATGCGGTGGCGGTTGCGTTGCGGTCCACCTCGACGACGAGGCGGGCCGACAGGGCGTTGACCACCGACACGCCGACGCCGTGCAGGCCGCCGGAGACCTTGTAGCCGCCCCCGCCGAACTTCCCGCCGGCGTGGAGCACGGTGAGCGCCACCTCCACGCCCGACTTGTTGCGGTGCTGGGGGTGGGGGTCGACGGGGATGCCGCGGCCGTCGTCGGCCACCCGGCAGCCCCCGTCGGCCAGCAGGGTGACCTCGATGCAGGTGCAGTGGCCGGCCATGGCCTCGTCGACGGAGTTGTCCACCACCTCCCAGATGAGGTGGTGGAGCCCGCTCGGACCGGTGGACCCGATGTACATGCCGGGGCGCTTCCGGACCGGCTCGAGGCCCTCCAGGACGGTGATGTCCCTCGCGTCGTACGAGGCCGGACGGCGCCCGCCGTCCGCAGTGTCAGCCATTCAGGCGCGGCCTTTCAAGGGGTATGGGTGGAGGCGATCCGGGCGCAAAGTGCCAGGTCAGCGGCCCGAATTGCAATGTTGGCAGTTTACCACCGGGCACCACCGGCCGAGGGGGAGGGGAAGTGTCAGCGGCGGGGCCGGACCCGCACCTCGAGGCGCTCGGCCACCCGGTCGCCGGTCACCTCCGCCACCCGGTCGAGGACCTCGGCGGCCCGGTAGCGCAGCTCGGTGGACGACGACGGGTCGCCCACCCCCACCACCAGCGTGCCCCGGGCCAGCCACAGGGGACGGGACGAGCGGGCCAGGCCCGGGCCCACGATCTCGGCCCACTGCCCGAACACGGCAGCGAGGGCGGCAGCGCCCGGCGCGCCCAGGCCGCGGGCCACGCGGTCCAGGCCGGTGGACAGCCGCTTGGGGCCCGCCGCCCCGGGGGTGGGCAGGTCGCGCCAGGTCGTCACCGGGGCGGCACCGCCCGGGCCCCGGGGGCCCGTCGCCCGGGGGCGGCCCTCACGACACCCTCCCGCCGTCGACCCGCACGGTCAGCGCCGGGCGGATGCCGCCGGGGACGACCCCGGCGGTGGTGAGCAGCGCCTGGCCGTCGGGCAGGTGCGCGACGAGAGCGGCGGCGCGGTCGGCGTCGAGCTCGGAGAACACGTCGTCGAGCAGCAGCAGGGGCGGCTCCCCCACCGCCTCGGCCACGGCGCCGTGGACGGCCAGCCGGAGGGCCAGGGCCAGCGAGCGCTGCTCGCCCTGGGAGGCGTGGGTGCGGGCGGGCGCCCCGGCGACGGACAGGTGCACGTCGTCGCGGTGGGGGCCCACGGTGGTCACCCCTCGGCGCACGTCGTCGGCCCGCGCCGCGGCCAGGGCGGCGGCCAGGGGGCCCTCCCAGGACCGCTCGTAGGCCACGCCGACGTCGGCCGGGGCCCCCGCCACCTGGTCGTAGGCCTTGGCCACCGGCACCTCCAGCGCCGCCACCAGGTCGGCCCGGGCGGCGGCCAGCGCCTCGCCGGCGGCGGCCAGCCTGGCGTCCCACACGTCCAGGGTGGAGGCGGCCGTGGCATCGAGGCGGCCGTGGCACTGCCGGAGCAGGGCGTTGCGCTGGCGCAGCACCCGCTCGGCGTCGGCCCGGCATGCCGCGTGGCGAGGGTGGAGGGCGCCCAGGGCGTCGTCCAACCAGCGCCGGCGGCCGGCCGGCGCCCCCTTGGCCAGCTCGAGGTCGTCGGGGGAGAACAAGCTGACCCGCAGGGCGCCCAGCAGGTCGGCCGCCCGCCGCAGGGGCTGGCGGTTCACCAGGGTGCGGGACCGCCCCGACGGGTTGATCTCCGCCTCGATGAGCAGGTTGCGCCCCTCCCGATGGCCCTCCGCCCGCACCACCGCCGACGCCGCCCCGGTGCGGACCAGCGCCTCGGGCGGCGCCCCCCGGAACGACGACAGGGTGGCCAGGTAGGCGACGGCCTCCAGCAGGTTGGTCTTGCCCTGCCCGTTCCCACCGACCACGACGGTGAGCGCGTCGGGCGCCAGCGCCACCTCGGCCGACGCGTAGTTCCGGAAGTCCGACAGCCACAGCCGATGCAGCCGCACCGCGCCCCCTACGACACCCGCACCGGCATCAGGAGGTACAGGTACTCCTCGCCCTCCACGGCCCGGATCACCGCCGGCCGGAGGGCGTCGAGGGTCTCCAGGGTGACCTCGTCGCCGCTGACCGCCTCCACGCCCTCGATGAGGTAGCCGGGGTTGAACGCCACGGTCATCTCGGCGCCCTCGTACTTGGCGTCCACCTCCTCGCTGGCCTGGCCCACCTCGCTGCTCACGACCGTGAGCACGATCACGTCGGAGCGCAGGGCCACCCGCACGGGCGTGGTGGCGTCGCGCACGAGCAGCTTGACCCGCCGGACGGCGTCGACCAGGGCCTCCTTGGCCACCACCAGGCGGTTGGGGTACGACGACGGGATGAGCTGGCGGTAGTTGGGGAACTCCCCCTCGATGAGGCGGGTGGTGAGGCGCACGGCGCCCACGTCGAAGGTGGCGTCGTGCTCGCCCAGCCGCAGGACCACCTCGGCGTCGGCGGCGAGCAGGCGCTGCAGCTCGGCCAGCGCCTTGGATGGCACCAGCACCGACTGGCCCTCGCCCAGCACGGTGGTGCCGGGCAGGTCCCGCACCGCCAGGCGGTACGAGTCGGTGGCCACCAGGCGCAGGCCGCCGGCCTCGGCGGCCATCAGCACGCCGGTGAGGATGGGCCGGGCGTCGTCGGCGGAGGCGGCCCGCACCACCTGGCGCAGGGCGTCGGCGAACTGGGCCCCGGCCAGGGTGACGGCATCGCCGGGGGTGCCGTCCCGGCCGGCGAACGGAAGCCGGGGGAAGTCGCCGGCCGACAGCATGCGCACGGCGAACTGCGAGCGCCCGGAGGTGATCCGCACCTCGTCGTCGCCCGTCTCGAACGCCACCGCTCCCGGCTCCAGCGACCGCACGATGTCGGCCGCCAGGCGGGCCGGGATCACGCACACGCCGTCGTCGGCGCCGCCCACCTCCACGTCCACCTGGATGGTGAGGTCGAGGTCGGAGCCGGCCACCAGCAGCCGGCCGGCGCGCACCTCCAACCGGACGCCGGAGAGCACCGGCAGGGCACCCCCCCGGCTGGTGACTGCCCGCCCAGCGGTGGTGAGCGCCTCGACGAGGGTGTCTCGTTCACTCCTGAGCTTCAACCATCTGCCTTTCTCTGTAGAAAGAACCTAGAAGCGTTAGTAGGCGGTGTGGATTGGGGATGAGGGGCATCGTCCCAGGTCAGGAGGGGGAAGGGCGGACGGGATGGTCCCCAGGCTCCCACACCGGTGCGACTGCGGGCGGCCGGCCCGGTGGACGACGACGGCGATGTCCCCGGAAATCACAACGGTCCGACACAGGCTCATGCACCGGTTGTCAGCTTGCGGGTGAGCAGCTCGACGTCCTGGTAGACCTTGGCCCGCTCGGCGATCAGGCCCTCGATCTTGTTGACGGCGTGGATGACGGTGGTGTGGTCACGCCCGCCGAACTCGCGGGCGATGGTCGGGTAGCTGTGGTCGCTCAGCTGGCGCAGCACGTACATGGCGACCTGGCGGGCCTGCACCAGGGGGCGGCCCCGGCTCGGGCCCCGCAGGTCGGCCGGGGTGAACCCGAACAGCTCGGCGGCCGTCTCGATCACCAGGTCGGGGGTGATGGGCCGGGGCCGGCTCTTGGACAGGGCGTCGGCCAGCACCTTCTCGGCCAGCTCCTTGGTGAGCGGCTCGCCGTGGTGGCGGGCGAAGGCCACCACCTGGGTGAGGGCGCCCTCCAGCTCGCGGATGTTGTCGCGGATGTTGGTGGCGATCAGGACCAGGACGTCGTCGGGAACCTGTTCCCCGCGGCGCTCGGCCTTCTTGCGCAGGATGGCGATGCGGGTCTCGAGGTCCGGCGGCTTGACGTCGGTGACCAGGCCCGACAGCAGCCGGCTGCGGAAGCGCTCGTCCAGCGAGCCCATCTCGGTGGGCGAGCGGTCGGAGACGATGACGATCTGCTTGGAGGCCTCCTGGAGCTCGTTGAAGGTGTAGAAGAACTCCTCGCCCAGGCGCTCGCTCGTCATGATGAACTGGAAGTCGTCCATGAGCAGGATGTCGCACTCGCGGTAGCGGCGCTTGAACGCCAGGGTGGTGCGGGTGCGGAGGGCCTCGACGAACTCGTTCATGCAGGCCTCGGTGGGCGTGTACCGCACGGCGTAGGACGGGAAGTGCCGCCCGACGTAGTTGCCGATGGCGTGGAGGAGGTGGGTCTTGCCCAGGCCGCTCCCGCCGTAGATCACCAGCGGGTTGTAGGCGTGGCCGGGCGTCTCGGCCACCACGCCGGCGGCGGCCCGGGCGAAGCGGTTGGAGTCGGCCGTCACGAAGGCGTCGAAGCTGAACTCGGGGCGCAGCAGGCCCCGCTCCCGCGACCCGGCCTCGTTTCCCGGCGCCTCGCCGGCGGGGACGGGCGTGGGTCCCTCGGCGGCGGCCGCACCCGGCCGACCGGCATGGTCGGCGGCCGGGTCGACGGCGGGGTCGGCCGCCGCCGACGCGTCGTCGGGCGTGGGGGACTGCACGACGAACTCCACGGCCACGGGCGCGCCGGCGACCTCGGAGACCACCTCGGTGATGAGGGGCAGGTGGACGCTGGAGAGCCGCTCTTTGGCCATGGCGCTGTGGACGGTGAGGACCAGGCGCCGCTCGTCGGCGAAGGAGGGCTCGACGTGCACGAACCACATGCGCCACGCGGCCGTCGTGACCATCGGCTGGAGCGCCTCGGCAGCCAGGGCCCAGAGCTGCTCTGCGTCGGTCAACGGCGCCCCTGCCTTCCCCATGCGGTCCGTGTCCACAACATCGTCCACACCTGTGTATAACGACAGCAGGCCCCGCAGGGCCTGGCACGCGACCCCGGGCCCGGAGGCTCCCGGGGAAGTCGGAGAGCCGTCGGGGGAGGCGGTGGGGCGACGGTAGCACCGGGCCCGGCGTGGTGGCGAGGCCCGGCCCGGAATCCGGGTTGACCAGGGCGGCTCCCTCCGGCACGGCAGGGAGGTTTGTCATCGCCCCGGCCGTGGCTCTACCGTGGAACGGCCGGGCCGTCCCCGCCCCCACAGGGAGCTCATGGGTGAAGCGAACCTTTCAACCGAACAACCGGAAGCGGGCGAAGAACCACGGGTTCCGCCACCGGATGTCCACGCGGGCCGGGCGGGCCATCGTGAGGGCGCGGCGCCTCAAGGGCCGCCATCGGCTGTCCGCCTGATCGGGCGGATCACCGACCGAGCGACGTTCAAGGCCTTGCGCGGCGCCCGCCGGCGGGCCCGACGGGGCCCGATCACGGTAACCTTCGTACCCGGCGCTCCACCGGGGCCGCCCCGGGTGGCCTATGCCGTCGGCCGGGCGGTGGGAGGAGCCGTCGTTCGCAACCGGCTCCGGCGCCGGCTGCGTGCCGCTGTGTTCGAGCTCGGTCCGGAACTGCGACCGGGTGCCTACCTGGTGGGAGCCGCTCCGGAGGCGGCGTCCCTCCCGTACGGGGAGTTGAAGGCGATGGTCTCGGGAGCGTTGGACGACGCCGGCTCGAAGGTGCGGTCGTGACCGGCCCGGCCCGGCTGGTGGCCGTCCCCATCCGGGCGTACCGGGCGCTGCGAGCGGGCCGGCCCTCGCCGTGCCGGTACGTCCCCAGTTGCTCGGCCTACGCCCTGGAGGCGCTGGAGGCGCACGGCGCCCGCCGAGGCGGGTGGCTGACGGTGCGCCGCCTCGGGCGTTGCCACCCCTGGGGCGGCCTGGGCTTCGACCCCGTGCCCGTCGCGGCCCGGGAGCGCTGAGATGTTCCAGCTCCTGGCCGGGACGTTGGCATTCTTCTACGGGCTGGTCCCCAACTACGCGGTCGCCATCGCCCTGCTCACCCTCACGGTGATGCTGGTCCTGTCGCCCCTCACCCTGAAGAGCACCCGCTCGATGCTGGCCATGCAGAAGCTCCAGCCGGAGATGAAGGCCCTCCAGCAGAAGCACAAGGGGGGCGACCGCCAGAAGCTCAACGAGGAGATGATCGCCCTCTACCGGGAGCACAAGGTGAACCCGGTCGCCGGGTGCCTGCCCATGATCCTCCAGATGCCCGTGTTCCTGGTCATGTACCAGGTGATCAACGGCCTCACCCGCAAGGGGGACGGCGGCGGCTTCGACCCCAAGTACCTCGACGAGGGCACCCGGCTCTACCGGGACCTGCGCGACGCCGGCGGGGAGATGAACGCCTTCGGCATCGACCTGGCAAAACGTGCCAGCGAGGGACACGAGTCGTTCCTGGTGGCGCTCCCCTTCTTCGTGATCGTTGCCCTCGTCGTGTTCAGCCAGTACATGCAGACGCGCCAGACGATGGCCCGAAGCACCGCCCCGGCCAATCCCCAGCAGGTGATCCTGCTCAAGGTGATGCCGGCGTTCTTCGGGTTCATCTCCCTCAGCATCCCGGCCGGCGTGAACATCTACTTCCTGGTCTCGGCCCTGTTCCGGATCGCCCAGACGGCGGCCATGTACCGGTTCGACCCCACCCTGTCGGCCCACGCCAAGAAGCACGCCCGGGAGATCGAGGCCAAGGCGGTGGAGGTGAAGCCTCCCAAGGGCGGCTCCAAGCCTGGTGGGCGCCCGCCGGGCAAGCCGGGCCAGAAGCCGGCGCCCCGGCGCCCACCGGCCAAGGGGAAGGCGCCGGGCCGCAACGGCGCCACACCCAAGGGCTCCGGCACCACACCCAAGGGCTCCGGTGGGGCGGACGGCAACGGTCGCCGACCGCCGGCGCGCTCGCCGCACAAGCGGCGGAGCAAGAAGGGTCGGTAGGGACGGTGGAGTGGGTGGAGACGACGGGGCGGACCGTCGACGAGGCGAAGGATGCCGCCCTCGACCAGCTGGGCGTCGACGAGGGCGACGCCGAGTTCGAGGTGGTGGAGGAGGCCAAGCTGGGACTGTTCGGGCGGGTGCGCTCCGAGGCGCGCGTGCGAGCCCGGGTGCGGCCCAACCGGCCCCGCCCCAAGGAGGATCGCCGCGACCGGCGCCGCCGCGGCCGAGGGGCCACCGCCCCGGCGGCCGCCCCGGTGGCCGGGCCTGCCGGCGCCACCCCGCCGGACGACGAGGGGGCGTCGCCCGCCCCGTCGCCCGCCCCCGAGCGCCGCGCCGAGAAGCGACCCGACACCGCGGGATCCCCCGCCCCCGCCAGCCCGCAAGGAGCCAGCATGGACCACGACGTGCCGTTGAGCGAGCAGGCTGACACCGGGCGGGCGTTCCTCGTCGGTCTGTTGTCGTCGTTCGGGGTGACGGGGACCGTGGAGGTGCGGACGGTGGACGAGGAGACCGTCGAGCTGGCGGTCACCGGCGCCGACCTGGGGTTGCTGATCGGCCCCGGCGGCTCGACGCTCACCGCCGTCCAGGAGGTGACCCGCACCGTCGTGCAGCGCCAGACGGGAGGGCGCAACGGTCGGCTGCTGGTCGACGTGGCCGGCTACCGCCAGAAGCGAAGGGCGGCGCTGGAGCGGTTCACCCGGGCGGTGGCCGACGAGGTCAAGGCGTCGGGCCAGGCCAAGGCGCTCGAGCCCATGCACGCCGCCGACCGCAAGATCGTCCACGACACGGTGAACGCCATCGACGGCGTCACCACCACGTCCGAGGGCGAGGAACCCCGCCGACGGGTGGTAATCGCTCCGGCCTGACCG
>JBKHXC010000568.1:0-3818 GCA_046566225.1 Acidimicrobiia bacterium | reverse complement strand
TTCCACGGCTCCACCGGGGCCATCGCACTGAACCGGCCGGTGGTGGGGATGGCCGCCACCGCCTCGGGCGACGGGTACTGGCTGGTGGCCTCCGACGGAGGGGTGTTCGCCTTCGGCGACGCCGGCTTCCACGGCTCCACCGGGGCCATCGCACTGAACCGGCCGGTGGTGGGGATGGCCGCCACCCCTTCGGGCGTGGGGTACTGGCTGGCGGCCTCCGACGGCGGCGTGTTCGCCTTCGGCGACGCCGAGTTCTCCGGGTCCACCGGGGCCCTGGCCCTCCGCAGCCCCATGGTGGCGGTCGGGACGGGCGGGTCCCGCTCGGCCTACTGGCTGGCGGCCGCCGACGGCGGCGTCTTCTCCTTCGGGGGAGCGGGCTTCTTCGGGTCCGTCGGGCACCTCAACCTGGTGCAGCCCATCGTCGGCCTTGCCCCGTTCCTGCGATGACCGCCCGGGAGGCGGACCATGCACACGGCAACGACCCCCGGCTCGCCGTCACGGCGCGGGGACACGGGTGGAGGCAGCGATGACCAGGCGTAGCGACATCCCGACCCGGCAGCGCCGGCCCCGGCGGGCCATGGCCGCCGCGGTGGGCCTCGTGCTCGTGGCGTCCGTCCCCGGCCTGCCCGGCGTCGGCGCCGCCCAGGCGCCGGCGCCGGCGGTCCCGCCCGGCGGCGAGGCCGCCGGCGTGAAGGTGGTCGGCTACAGCGACCTCGGCGGCCAGGGCCTGAACGGCGAAGTGGCCGTGGTGGGCAACACCGCCGTCGTCGCCGCCGGCGCCACCCCGATGAACACGATGCAGGGTGCCAACACCGTGGTGGCCTCGCTGAACATCGCCCCGCCCTGCGTGACCGTGCCCGTCAAGGTCGTCGACCTCTCCGACCCGGCCAACCCCCGCGTGGCGTCCACCATCCCGGTGCCCGACGGCCAGGCGGCGCGCGACGTGGACGCCCTCCAGGTGAGCACGCCGGCGTTCACCGGCGCCCTGGTGGCCATCGCCTACGCCTCGTGCCTCTACGACCCCGTCACCTTCCGCACCCTGGGCGTCGTCCAGCCCGGCAGCTTCGCCCACCGCGGCGTCGCGTATTACGACGTCACCGATCGGGCCCGCCCCCGGCTCCTGGGGCGCTACCTGGCCGACTTCGAGAACTTCGACCCCGAGGCGCTGGGCTGCGCCCGCCCGCCGGAGGGGAGCGAGGCCCGCTGCGCCCAGGACCAGTTCTCCGTCGAGCTGCGCCGCATCGCCGACGGCCGCATCCTGTCCGTCTCCGGGCGGCCCGACGGCAGCGGCCGCAACACGCCGGCCACCGACGTCCGCATCGTCGACGTCACCGACCCCGCCAACCCCGCCCAGCTCGGCACCTGGCCCCCGCTCGGCGACGCCCCGGAGGTGGACCTGAACCACGGCTGCTACCCGCGCGCCGGCAGCCGGTCCCCCGCCTTCAGCTCGGACGGGACCAAGCTCTACGTCCCCTACCTCGACGGCGGCATGTTCGTGGTCGACGTCTCCGACCTGGCCAACCCCACCACGGTGGGCCACTGGAACTACCCGGCCGACTGGATGGTCGAGGGCCAGGCCGCCTACGCGGCCACCGCCCGGGTCGCCGGCCGGGAGCTGGCGCTGCTGGCCGACGAGGACTGGTGGTGGCCCACGTCGGCCTTCGTGGTCGACTCCCCGGCCAGCATCGCAGGCGCCAAGCTCGGCTGCTCGGACCTGTTCACCGCCTTCGACCAGAAGTACGTGAGCCAGATCCACATGCGACCGGGCGGCGAGGTGCGGGGCGAGCTGGCCTACGTCGGTCGAGGCTGCCCCGAGCGGCCCCGGGCGGCGGGCGGCGGCCTGGCGGCCGACCCCTACCTGGACGACCCGGCCGGCAAGATCATGTTCGCCGACGTCGCTCCCGACCCGCCCACCCAGACGGGCCTGCCCACCACCGCCTGCACGTTCAACAGCCGGGTCCGGCGGGCCCAGGACGACGGCGCCCTCGGCGTGGTCCTCGTGGCCCGCACCGCCCTGGACTCGGAGGCGGTGGCCGGCTTCCCCCCCACGGGGACGCCCCGGGAGCCCACCGACCAGGTAGGCGCGCTCACCGGCGACGTGTCCATCCCCGGGATGCAGATCAAGCGGCCGGCGGGCGACGCCATCCGCAACACCATGTGCCCCGCCATCGACCCGGCCACCCGGAAGTGCACCGGCGGCCAGCGGGTTTTCGGCGCCATGAAGGACCTCCCCGGCGAATGGGGCGGCCTGCGCATCATCGACGTCACCAACCCCGCGGCGCCCGGCGAGGTCGCCCACTACAAGACCCCCCGCTCGCTGCAGATGCCGCCGCCCGACCCCCGGGGCATCTACTCGGTGCACCACGCGGTGGTGGAGGGCGACCGGGCCTACGCGGCGTGGAACAGCGACGGCGTGCGCATCCTCGACCTGGGCAGCGGCCAGCCGGTGGAGATCGGCTCGTTCGTGCCCCCCGACCGGCCCGACCCGACCGGCACCTTCCCGGCCAAGGCCTTCGTGGTGGGCGTCGACTACACCCCCACCCACATCGTGATCAGCGACATCAACTCCGGCCTGTGGGTCCTGGAGAAGCCGGCCCCCTTCGGCGGGCGCGGCTACTGGCTGGCCGGCTCCGACGGCGCCGTGTACGCCCTCGGCGACGCCCCGTTCCTGGGCTCGGCCACCGGCGCCCGCGATGTCGTCGCCCTGGCCCCCACGCCCACCGGCAGGGGCTACTGGGTGGCCGCCTTCGACGGCACCGTCCACGCCTTCGGAGACGCCCCCCAGAAGGGCGGCACCGGAGGGAAGCGCATCAACGCCCCCATCGTCGCCATCCTTCCCACCCCCACCGGCCAGGGGTACTGGCTGGTGGGGAGCGACGGGGGCGTGTACGCCTTCGGCGACGCCGGGTTCTTCGGCTCGGCCGGCGGGCTCAGCCTCAACCGGCCCATCGTCGGGGGCGCCGCCTCGCCCACCGGGGGCGGGTACTGGCTGGTGGCCGCCGACGGCGGGGTGTTCGCCTTCGGCGACGCCGAGTTCTTCGGCTCCACCGGCGGCATGGCGCTCAACCAGCCAATCACCGCCATGACGCCCATCGCCAGCGGCACGGGCTACTGGCTCACCGCCGCCGACGGGGGCGTGTTCTCCTTCGGCCGCGTCCCCTTCCTCGGGAGCCTGGCCGGCAACCGGCTGTCGGCCGGGGTGGTGGCGATGGCGGCGGTGCCCAGGTAGAGGGGTGGGCCGATGAGCGCCGCCCCCGCCGGCGACGTCGTCCGCCTGGCCCTGTTCTGCCCCACCTGACAGCCGGGCCTCCACCTGCCGCTGTTCGCGGCAGCGGCGAGCGGTCGCTTCGCCGAGCACGGCCTCCGGGTCGAGCTGGTGGGCCCCCTCGGCGGCGGTCCCGACGGGGTGGCTGCGCTGGCCGGCGGCGGGCGGAGCTGGCCCTGGGCAGCGTGCACCACCTCGTGGCCGCCCGCGCCCGGACCGGGCCACCGGTCGCCGCCCGCTTCGTGGCCGTCCTCCACCAGCGCAGCCCCCTCGCCGCCTTCGTGCCGGTGGGCTCCCCGCGGCGGGCGCCGGCGGACCTGGCCGGCGCCCGGGTGGCGTGCAGCACCGCTTCCTGGTTCGACGCCGAGTACCGGGCCGGCCTGGACTACCGGGGCGTGGGCCCGTGCGTCCACGTCGGGCCGGACGCGCTCGGCCGCCGGCCGTCGCTCGCCCGCGGCGAGGTGGACGTGATGGGGTCCTGGGAAGAGGCGGTGGCCGTCGTCCGGCAGCGGGCCGGGATCCCGGTGCGGGCCATCCCGTTCGGGCCGGAGAT
>JBKHXC010000567.1:0-10161 GCA_046566225.1 Acidimicrobiia bacterium | reverse complement strand
GACGGTCGGGCCACCGCCGGCCGGGGCGGAGCCGCCGGCCCCGGCCGCCACCCGGGGCCCGGCCGCCGCCGCGGCCGACGCCTTCGCCGTCGACGCCCCCCCGGGCGAGGCCTTCGAGGCGACCCTGCTGGCCGCGGTGGACCTGGGCGACGTCGTGCGCGCCGAGGAGCCCTACCTGCTGGCTGTTCTCCTCGACGACCCCGGTCCCTGCCAGTGCCTGCTGGACCTGGCGGCCGACGGGGGGCGCACCACGGTCACCATCGACCTGGCCCCTCGCCACTTCGGCACCCCGCCACCGGTCGAGGCGGTACGCGACGCCCTCGTGGCCGGCGTCGGCGCCCTCCTCGGCTCCTGACGTGGGCGGCGCGGCCCTGTCCGGCGCCGGCCGGGCGAGGTAGATTCGAGCCACGTACCCGAGTGACGCGGGCGTGCCCCCCGGGGGGCTGAGATCAACCGGCCCACAGGTGGGCCGGCCGAGAGGAGACGAAGCCGGATGTCCGTCATCACCAAGGTGCTCAGGGACGATCACGCCCGCATCAAGCGGCTGTTCCTGCGCGCCAACCAGGAGCCCGAGAACCTCGACATCGCGCTCGACGTCTGCGACGAGCTGAACATCCACGCCACGATCGAGGAGGAGATCGTCTACCCGGCGCTCCGCCAGCTCAACGCCGGCCTGGCCGACGAGTCGGAGGACGACCACGAGGAGGCCAAGGAGCTCATCGCCGAGATCGAGGACCTCGACCCCGACGACCGGGCCGTGGACGCCATGATGGTCCAGCTCAAGAAGTCGGTCATGCGCCACGTCGAGCGTGAGGAATCGGCGGTCTTCCCGGTCATCGAGCGGGGCCTGCCCGACCAGCTGCTCGAGCTCGGCAGCCAGGCCTTCGCCCTGCGCCAGGAGCTGCTCCAGCAGCGCCCGCCGCGCCGGTCGGTGATGAAGACAGAGACCGCCAACGTGGGGTGGTCCCGGGCCCGGCGCAAGTCGGCCACCAGCAACATGGGCTTCTAGCGCTTCGACCTCGTTCGTTCGTTCGCTTCGCCCACTCCATTCGGCCGCCGGCCCCGATCCGGGGCCGGCGGTGCCGCGCCCGGCAGCGGCGCCGGGAGGTCAGGAGCGCCCGCCCGGCTCCGGGAAGCGGTTGGCGATCTCCTCGATCCTCTCGTGGGTGCCCGGCACCCACCTCGCCGTCATGCGGTCGAAGGGGTTGCGCACCTGGGGAGGCGGCGGCGCCGGCAGCGGCTGGCGGTAGTGGCGGTACAGCGCCTCGACGCCGTCGGGCCCCGCCGTCCGGGGGTCGAGGTCGGGGGACTGCTCGACCTCCTCGACCGTGTAGTTCACCGTGATCCGCCCGTCCCCGAGGTCGGCGGCGCGCAGGGGGACGTACCTCGTGGCGCGACCTCCCCGCCCGATCGTCACCTCGGCCCACTCCGGCAGGGCGTTGACGTTGTCCACCCAGATCTGCTCGACGGTGCCGATGCGGCCGCCGTCGCTCCCGAGGACCTCCGCCCCCCGCAGCTCGACCAGCTCGTCCACGTGCGAGGTGTCCATGGGGCCCATGCCATCACTCCTTTGCGCTTGCGGGTTGGAATCAGTGTTCCCGTTGGTTCTCCCCGATCGGCCCGCGGCGCGAACGTCGTCGCCGGCTGTGCCGGGCGCTTGCATCGCCGCCATGGCGGGTTAGGCTCCACCGCCCATGCGGCTCCGGGTGGCGCTGTTCGGCGTGTGCGGGCTGCTGCTGCTCTTGGGCGGTGGCGCGGTGGCCGCCGCCACCTACGACGCGGCCCACCGCGACGAGCTGCTGCCCGGGGTGGTGGTCGGCGGCGCCGACGCCGGCGGCCGGCCGGTGGCGTCGGTGGTCCGGGGGCTCGACGACCGCCTCCCCGCCATCGCCTCCACGCCCGTGCGCATCGCGGCCGGGGGCGAGGAGGTCCGGGTCACCCTCGACCAGCTCGGGCTGCGGTCCAACGCCCGGGAGGTGGTCGCCCGCGCCCGGGCCGACGCCGAGGGCATCGGCACCGCCAAGCGGGTCTGGCACCGGCTGCTCGGCCGCCCGGTCGACCTCCGCTACGACGTGCGCCTGGAGGTGGACCGGGCCGCCGTCGAGCGGGAGGTGGGCCGCCTGGCCGCCGCCGTCGCCGTGGCCCCGGTGGACGCCGGCCTCGACGCCTCCAGCGGCATGGTGAGCTTCCTGCCCGCCCGGGAGGGCCGCGCCATCGACGTGGCGGCCGCCACCGAGCAGGCGTACGACCTGGCCGTGCGGGTCGCCAACGGCGTCGGCCCCGCCCAGGTGGCGGAGGTGCGACCGGCGGTGGAGGTGCTGGAGCCGAAGGTGAAGGGCTTCGACGACGTCATCCTCATCCGCACCGCCGAGAACAAGCTCTACCACTACGAGGGCGGGGCGGTGGTGAAGGAGTACCGCGTCGCCACCGGCACCCGGCGCTACCCGACCCCCAAGGGTCGGTTCTCGGTGGTGCTCAAGCGCCGGAACCCGACCTGGGTGAACCCCGATCCCCGTGGGTGGGGGCGCAGCCTGCCGGCCCGCATCGGACCGGGCCCGCGCAACCCGCTCGGGACCCGGGCCCTGAACCTCGACGCCCCGGCGATCCGCATCCACGGCACCAGCAACGTGGCGTCGCTCGGCACCAACGCCTCCCACGGGTGCATCCGCATGGCGATGGCGGACGTGGAGGAGCTGTTCGACAGGGTGGAGGAGGGCACCCCCGTCGTCATCGTCGAGGGCCCGCCGCCGCCGCCCGGCCTCGCCCCCGGCCCGGCCGTGCCCGAGACGCCGGTCACCACGATCGGCGACCCGGAGGCGCCGGTCGACCTCGAGGCCGGCTGACCCCGACCGGAACCGGCGTCGGTGGCGGCGGGGGGATGGACGCGACCAGGACGTCGGCGTAGGCGCTGGCGCCCGGACCGGAGGTCGTGCGGAAGTGGGTGCCGTCGCTCTGGAACCACTCCCGCTGGCCGGCGCTGCGCCCGTACCAGTCGACGAGCACCACCCGGGGGTGGCGGGCCGGCGCCTCGGCCAGGACCTGGTTGACCGACGCCTCCCACGCGGTGCGGGCGCGCACGGTGACGAGGAGGACGGGCGTGGTGGCGGGCACCTCGGCGAGGAGGGCGTCCACGTCGCCCGGCGCCACCGGGCCGTTGCTGCCCAGGTGGACGACCACCACCGAGCCCAGGGTCCCCGCCTCCCGCATGGCGCGGACGATGCCGGCAGCCTCCCGGAACTGGCGGTTCATGGCCGCGTCGATGTAGCCCGCCGGCCCCAGGCGGTCGCGCAGCGCCCCGGCCGCGCTCACCATGATCGAGTCGCCGATGGCCGTGACGGTGACGCCGGGCGGCGGACGCGGCGCGGGGGCCGGCGCCGGGGCGGCAGTGGCCGGCGGCCCGGTGGCGGGCACCGGGGCGGCCGCCGTGGGAGGCGGCGCCGCGGCCGGTGCCCCCGGGGCGGCGCTGGTCGCCGGGGCGGCGGTGGTCGCCGGCGCGGCCGCCGCCGCGAGCGGGTCCGTGGCCGGCGGGCCGGTGGCCGGCGCCGTGGCCGGTGGGACGGCGGTGGTCGCCGGCGCGGTGCCGGGCGGGGCCGTCGGGGCGGGCAGCGGGGGCCGCTGGGCGGCGAGGAGCGCCTCGCCCGCCCGCAGCGTCTCGGCCAGGGGGTCGGTCCGCGGCAGGTGGACGAACAGGCCCACCAGGCCGGCGACGGCGAGGGCGGCGGTGAGGCGCACGGCCGCGCCGGCGTGGCCTCGCACGGGCGGCGGCGCGGCGCCGGCCGACAGCAGGGGCCGTTCGACGAGGCCGTAGGACATGGCCCCGAGGGCCACGGCGGCGGCCACCGAGACCGCTCCGGCGGCGGCGGGGTGCCAGGCGACGTCGGCGCCGGGGCGCAGGAGCGCCACCACCGGCCAGTGCCACAGGTAGATGCCGTAGGACCGCCGCCCCAGCCAGCGCAGCCGGCGGTTGCCGAGGACGGCGGCCACCGGGCCCGGGCGGAGGGCGGCGGCGATCACCGCGGCGGTGACCGCCTGGGTGGCGAGGAACGCCAGCGGGTAGCTGGCCCGGCTCCGGTCGCCGGCGGCCAGGTACAGGGCCAGGAGCACGGCGAGGGCCACGGCGCCGACCACCGCCGTCCTGGCCCGGAACGGGGGCGGGAGGTCGCCCGACCGCCTCCGCCGACCGTGGAGGAGCACGGCGAGGAGGACGCCGGCCAGCAGGGCCCCCAGGCGGGCGTCGGTGCCGTAGTAGGCCCGCGACGGGTCGCCGGGCCGGTACAACAGCGCCATGGCGCCCGCCGACAGCGCCATGCCCGCCACCAGGGCCCGCGCCGCCACCCGCCGCCGGCGGCGGGCGACCCACGCCACGACGAACGGGCAGAGCACGTAGAACTGCAGCTCCACCGCCACCGACCACAGGTGGCGCACCAGCGAGGGCCGGGCCAGGCGGTCGAAGTACGAGCTGCCCTCGGCGATCAGGTGCCAGTTGGCGAGGCCGAGCACCGCCGCCACCAGGTCGCCGCCCAGGCGGTGGGCGTCGTCTGGGGCAACGACCGGAGCGGCCACCAGCAGCACGGCGACCAGCACCCCCAGGGCGGGGGCCATGCGCCGGGCCCGCCGCCGGAAGTACGCCGCCGAGTCGATCGCCCCGGTGCGGGCGTGCTCGTCGAGCAGCAGGGTCGCCAGCAGGTAGCCGGAGAGCACGAAGAAGGTCTCCACCCCGAGGAAGCCGCCGGGCGCCGCCGACGGGGCGACGTGGTAGGCGACCACGGCCACCAGGGCCAGCCCCCGCAGCCCGTCGAGCGGGGCGACGCGGCGGCGGGCCACGGGCAGGGCGGCCGCCGCACCCCCGGCGTCGGCGGGCGGGGCCCGGCGCGGGGCAGGGCTGCGTGACACGACCGCCGTGGACACCGCCACAAAGCGTACGAGAAGCCGTCGGCGGCGCGGAAGCCGGGCCCGCCCCCGTTCGCCGGCGCCGCCGGTCGTCAGTCCTCGTCGATCGTGCAGTCGTCGGGGTGCGCCGTCTGAGGGGCCGGGCGCCCGACCGGCGCACCCCCGCCGAGGGGGTGGGCGCCTGGCCCCGGGGTCACCCCGGCCCGTCGCCGCCGGGGGCGGGAGCGTCGAGCGCCGGGCGCCGGGCCCGGACGGCGAAGACGACCACGGCGGCAGCCAGGGCCACCAGGCTGGTCCAGATGTTCACCCGCAGGCCGAGCACCCGGCTGGCGGGGTCGATGCGAAGGGCCTCGACCCACAGCCGGCCGAGGGCGTAGCCACCGGCGTACACCACGAACAGCTGCCCCCGGGGCAGGCGCCCGGACCGCCCCAGGCGGACGAGCAGGGCGGCCAGGGCCAGGTTCCACAGCGCCTCGTAGAGGAACGTTGGGTGATAGGTGGCGACGTCGCCCAGCCCCTCGGGCCGGTGCTCGGGGTCGATGCGGACGGCCCACGGGAGGTCGGTGGGGCGCCCGTACAGCTCCTGGTTGAACCAGTTGCCGAGGCGGCCGATCGCCTGGGCGACCGGGATGGCGGGGGCGGCGGCGTCCAGCAGGGTGGGGACGTGCAGCCCCCGGCGGCGGGCCACCACCACGCCGGCGATCACGCCCGCCAGGAGCCCGCCGGGGATGCCGAGGCCGCCCTCCCACACCTGCACGACCCGCCACCACTGCCCCTGGAAGCGCCGGTAGTCGGTGGCGACGTGGTAGAGGCGGGCGCCCACCAGCCCGGCCGGGACGGCCCACGCCGCCACCGCGGTGACGGCGTCGGGGTCGCCCCCCAGGCGGGCGAAGCGGCGCTGGGCGATGGCCAGGGCGACCAGGACGCCGGCGGCGATGGCGAGCCCGTAGGCCCGCAGCTGGAGCGGGCCCACGCCGATGCTGCCGCCCGGCGGGCTCGGTATCGACGCCACCAGGCCGGCCAGGCCGGTCGCGCCCGCCGTCATCGGGGGGGCCAGCCGCCGGGCGCGGGGAGCGGCATCGTGCGACCGACCCTACCGGGCCGGCCCGGCGGGGCGCCGGGCCGCTCCCTCGCCGCCGGCCGGGGCGACCGACGTCCTCCAGGACGACGCCGCCGGTGGCGACGCCCGCCTCGTCGCCGGCCCTCCATGGATGCCGCGGTGCCGGCCACGAGACGGCTGACCGCCGGGCGCCCGCTAGAGGACGCGGACGTTCTGCGCCTCCTGGCCCTTGCGGCCGGGAACGACGTCGAACTCGACCTGCTGGCCCTCGTCGAGGGACCGGTACCCGCTGCCCTCGATGTTCGAGTAGTGCACGAAGACGTCATCGCCCCCGTCGCGTGAGATGAACCCGAAGCCCTTCTCGGCGTTGAAGAACTTGACGGTCCCGGTGATCGACAACTGGATCTCTTCTCTGCTGTGCGAGCCGTCCTCGTGACGGCCCGGAGAGCCAGCCTACCCTCCTGGAGCGGCCGCACCCTCCCGACCGGCCGGCGGCCGCCGTGGGACGGCGATGCCGGTCGGGTGCTCCTCGGTGCCGCAACGGTGCACTATCCTGGCCTGGAGCTTCTCGGGAGCAGCGCCAGCGCCCGGCCCTCGGCCTGCGGCATCCCCTCGCCGTCGCCTCTTCTGAGCAACAGAAAGGTGCGCCATGGGCGTTGAAGGCGAACCCGAGACCACCGTGGTCGACGACGGCGACGAGCTGGCCCGCCGGCGCCGGGAGCGACCGGCCGGCCCGGGCCCGCTCGGGCCCTGCGAGCCCGCCGATGCCGACCTGCCGTCCCTGCTCAACCGCTGCTTCGCCGCCATCGAGGAGAGCGGCGGCGCCCTCGACGTGGGCGGCTACCTGCTGGACCGGGGCTACCGCTGGCCGAGCGTCGAGCGCGTCCTGGCCCACCTCGACGGCGCCCGGGCGCCGCGCTCGCCCCACCCCGCCGAGGCCCCGAGGGGGCGGTCGTGACCCCCACCCACGACGTCGACGACAAGGTGTTCGAGCTGCGCCGCCAGGGAAGCTCGTTCAAGGCCATCGCCAGGGCGATCGGGTTCCGGGGATCGAGCGGCGCAATGAGGGCGTTCAACCGGTCGCTGCGCCGCCACCCGGCGGAGGACCAGGCGGCGCTGTTGGCCGAGGAGCTCCACCGCCTGGAGGGCATCGAGGCCCGGGTGCGGGCCAACACCGCCCTGGAGGCGGCCGAGGCCGAGCGGCGCATCCAGGCCGTCGCCCGCATACGGGCCATGGTGTCCGCCTCCTGAACCCCCGGTAGAGGCCAGGGCGGGCCGGCGCAAGGGTCAGCCCCGGCCGTCCGGGCGGGGCGTCATGGCGTCGACCAGGCGGAGGAGCTCGATCGGCACCGGGAAGATGAGCGTGGAGCTCTTCTCGGCCGACACCTCCACCATGGTGGACAGGAGGCGCAGCTGCATGGCCGCCGGGTGGTCCTCGAGGACGGCGGCGGCCCGCCCCAGCGACTCGGCGGCCTCGAACTCGCCCTGGGCGTGGATGACCTTGGACCGGCGCTCGCGCTCGGCCTCGGCCTGGCGCCCCATGGCCCGGCGCATGCCCTCGGGCAGCTCCACGTCCTTCACCTCGACGAGGGTCACCTTGATGCCCCACGGGTTGGTGAGGTCGTCGATGATCGCCTGCAGCTGCTGGTTGATCTCGTCCCGCTTGAGCAGCAGGTCGTCGAGCTCCACCTGGCCGAGGATGCTGCGCAGCGTCGTCTGGGCCACCTGGGAGGTGGCGTACATGTAGTTCTGGATGGCGACCACGGCGCGCACGGGGTCAACCACGTTGAAGTAGGTCACGGCGTTGACCCGCAGCGTGACGTTGTCCTTGGTGATGACGTCCTGGGGTGGGATGTCGGACGTCATCGTCTGGAGGTTGACCTTCACCATGCGGTCGACGACGGGGATGATGAAGAACAGTCCCGGGCCCTTGGCGCCGACCACCCGCCCGAGGCGGAAGATCACGCCCCGCTCGTACTCGGCGACGATGCGCACGGCGGCGGCGACGATCACGACGAGGACCACGACCGCCCCGCCGATCCCGTAGAGAAGTGCTTCGCTCATGGCTCTCCTGTCGGTTGCTGTGGAGGGGACGGCGACGACGGCGCGTCGACGACCAGGTCGAGGCCGTCGACGTCGGCCACCCGGACCTCGTCGCCGGCGCCCAGCGTGCCGCGGCGGGCGCGGACGTTCCACCAGGCGCCGTCGACGAGCGCCTGCCCCCGTGACCCGTCGGCCCGGCCGACGGTGACCAGGCGGCCCACCAGGGCGCCGGCGCCGGTGGTGGCGGGGGCCGCTCGCTGCGACCGCACGACGAGGCGGCCGGCCACCACCACCGCGCCGCCGACCACGGCGGCCACGGGCAGGACGACGGCCAGGCTGATGCCGAGGCCGGGGACGTCGCGGACGAGGAACACGCCGCTGAGGACCAGCGCCACCGTCCCGCCGGCGGCGGCGACGCCCACGCCGGGGGCGAACAGCTCGGCGACGAACAGGGCGGCGGCCAGCGCCAGCAGCAGGAGCCCCACGGCGTTGACGGGAAGGACCGAGAGCGAGAACAGCGCCAGCAGGATGAGCACGGCGCCGACAACGCCCCCGGCGCCGATCCCGGGGCTGGCGACCTCGTAGAGGACGGCGAGGGTGCCGAGGGACAGGAACAGGAACGCCAGGTTCGGGTCGGCGAGGACCTGCTGGATCCGGCGGAACAGGCTCATCTCGACCTGGTCGAGGTCGGCGCCGGCCGTGCGCAGCGCCACCACCCGACCGTCGCCCAGGCGCACCCGGCGCCCGTCGACGCCGTCCAGCAGCTCGTCCAGGGAGCCGGACACGAGGTCGACGGCGCCGATCTCGACCGCCTCGTCGGCCGCCGCCGAGCGGCCTCGGCGGACGGTGTCGACGGCGAAGTCGACGTCACGGCCCCGGAGGCGGGCGAGCGACTCGGCGAAGGCGGCGGCGTCGTTCACCACCTTGCGCTCCACGTCGCCGCCCTCCAGGCCGACCGGCGTCGACGCCCCGATGGCGGTGCCCGGTGCCATCGCCGCCACGTGGGCGGCGAAGGTGATGATCGCCCCCGCCGACGCCGCCCGCGCGCCCTGGGGGCTCACGTAGACGATCACCGGGACCCGCGAGGCGAGCACGCGCTGGACGATCTTGCGCATGGACGTGTCGAGGCCTCCGGGGGTGTCCAGCCGGATGACCACGGCCGCGTGGCCCTCGCCCTCGGCGGTGCCGATCAGCGATGCGACGTGGTCGGCCATCACCGGCGTGATGGGCCCGTCCACGTCGGCCACCGCCACCCGGGGCGGCGGCGCCTGGGCGGCCAGCGCCCCCGCACCGCCGGTGCCGGCGGCCAGCGCCATCCACGCCGGCGCGCACCACCGAGCCAGCCGGCCGACGGTCATCACCCGGCGGGCCGTCCCGTCCGCCGGGTGAGCGAGGGGGTGGGGCGCCGGGCGCCACCGCGGCGCCGGCTCGGGCTCACCTCGACGCGGGCCATGAAGCCTCCTCCCTGCGTCCCCTTGTTACCACCGGGACGCCGTCCGGGCGCGCCGCCCGGGCGCCTCGGTGACCGAAGTCGCCCTCGCCCCCGCCGTCAGCGGACCTCGATGCGCCGGGCCCGCTCGCTGGCCGGCTTGGGCAGGCGGACGGTGAGCACGCCCCGGTCCATGTGGGCCTCCACGCCGCCCTCCTCCACGTCGCCGGGCAGGACCACCTCGTAGCGGAAGCGGCCCACGACGCGCTCGCGGCGGCGGAGGATGCCCACCCGCTCCCGCTCCCGGCGCTCGCCGGTCACCGTGAGGCGGCGGCCGGCGACCTCGATGTCGAGGTCGTCCTTGTCCACGCCGGCCAGCTCGATCTCGACGGTGTAGCCGTCGCTGGTCTCCTCGACGTCGGCCAGCGGCGTGAACCCGTCGCCCAGGGCGTCGGGGAGCCGGCGCCAGGCGTCCAGGTAGTCGCCCAGCCGGCGGTTGAGCCGCTCCAGCTCGGAGAACGGGTCCCATCGCGAGACGTCGATGGCCCCGTCGGCGTTGCTGCGTCGCACGGGCAGTGCCATGTCCATCACCTCCTTGCCTCTCGGCCCATCGGCCTCTCGGCATCTCGTCGTCGGCGTCGGCGTCGCACGCGTCGGCGGCGGCCCCCGGCAGCCGGATCGGGGGGTGGCCGCCCGGGTGCCGCCGCCGGCCCGGGTGGTCAGGCGGCGCGGGACCCGG
>JBKHXC010000566.1:0-3951 GCA_046566225.1 Acidimicrobiia bacterium | reverse complement strand
GGCGTGGGGCGCCACGTCGCCGTCCATGGAGAACACCGACTCGGTGACGACCACCGCCCGGCCCGGGGCGTGGCGGACGGCCCGGTCGACGGCGGCCACGTCGAGGTGGGGGGTCACCACCACCTCGGCGCGGCCCAGCCGGCAGCCGTCGACGATCGAGGCGTCGTTCAGCTCGTCGCTCACGACCGTGACGCCCGGCCCGCCGAGCGCCTGGAGGACCCCCAGGTTGGCGGCGTAGCCGGTGGGGAACAGCACCGCCGCCTCGGCCCCCTTCCACGCCGCCAGCGCCCGCTCCAGCCGGCGGTGCAGCGGCCGGGCCCCGGCCACCAGCCGGGCCGAGCCGGCGCCCGCCCCCCACCGCTCGACCGCCTCGCACGCGGCGGCGACCACGGCGGGGTGGCAGCCCAGCCCCAGGTAGTCGTTGGACCCGAACGACACCACCGGGGGGCCCCCGGACACCGACGTCGCCGGGCCACCGCCGTCGAGGTCGCGCACCGACCGCCACCGCCCGGCGGCGCGCAGCGACCGCGCCTCGCCCGCCGCCCACTCGTCCCAGTCGCCGGTCATGAGCCGGCGACCTCGGCCACCGCCGCCGCCAGCACGTCGACGATGCGGGCCACCTCGGCCTCGCCGACGGTCAGCGGCGGCATGACCACCACCACGTCGCCCAGGGGCCGCAGCAGGACGCCGGCCCGCACCGCCGCCGCGCAAACCCGCCGGCCCCAGCGGGCGGCCGGGCCGGGCGAGGCCAGCTCCACGCCGGCCATCAGGCCCCGGACGCGAACATCGCGCACCGCCGGTGAGGGCCCCAGCCGGCGGTCGAGGAGCTCGGCCAGCTGGGCCGAGCGGGCGGCGACGTTGGCCAGCACGTCCAGCTCGTCGAGCAGCCGCAGGTGGCGCAGGGCCACCGCCGCGGCCAGCGCGTTGCCACCGAAGGAGTGGCCGTGGAGGAAGGCGGCGGGGCCGGGCTCGGGCCCCAGGAAGGCGTCGAAGACCCGGCCCGAGGCCAGGGTGGCCGACATGGGCAGGTACCCGCCGGTGAGGCCCTTGCCCACCACCAGCAGGTCGGGTCGCAGGCCGGCCTGCTCGCAGGCGAACAGGGTGCCCGTGCGGCCGAACCCCGTGGCCACCTCGTCGCAGACCAGCAGCACGTCGTGGTCCCGGCACGCCCGGCCCAGGGCGCCGAAGTCCTCGGGCGGGGCCATCAGCATCCCCGCCGCGCCCTGTACGAGCGGCTCCACCACCACCGCGGTCAGCTCGCCCGCGTGCTCGGCGACCAGCTCGGCCGCCACCCGCAGGGCGGCCGGGTCGTCGAAGCCGGGCGCCCGCAGCACAGGGAAGCGCAGAGGGGCGAAGACGCCGGCGCCGAAGCCCGACCCCCCCAGCGACATGGCCCCGACGCTGTCGCCGTGGTAGCCGCCCTCGAAGGCGAGGAACCGGCCCCGCTCCGGCGCCCCCTCGTTGACCCGGAGCTGGAACGCCATCTTGAGGGCCTGCTCGACGGCCGAGGCCCCGTCCGAGGCGAACATCACGTGGGGCCGGTCCACCGGCGCGGCGGCGGCCAGCGCCTCGGCCAGCTCGACGACCACGGCGTTGCCGTGGCCCAGCAGGGTGGTGTGCGCCACCCGGTCGAGCTGGGCCCGCACGGCGTCGTCGAGGGCCGGGACCCGGTGGCCGAGGGTGGTGACCCACAGCGACGAGATGGCGTCGAGGTAGCGGTTGCCGTCGACGTCGACCACCTCGCGGCCCTCGGCCCGGTCGACGACGATCGGGGACTGGTCGAGGAAGGTCGACATCTGGGTGAACCCGTGCCACACCACGGCGGCGTCCCGCGCGGCCCACTCGGCGTTCGCCGTCACCCGTCCTCCCCGGCCAGCAGGTCCTCGGCCGCCTGGCGCACCTGCCAGTCGCGGTCCTCCAGGGCGCGGCGCAGGGCGGCCTCGACCTCGGGGCCCTCGAAGGCGGCGAGGGCGATCACCGCCCGGCGGCGCACGGCCGGCTTGTCGGCGGTGGCGGCGAGCACGGCGGGCAGGCCGGCGGGATGGCCGATGGCGCCCAGAGCGGCGACGGCCGCCTCGCGGCACAGGGCGTCCTCCGCCGCCGCCGCCACCCGGACCAGGGCCTCGACGGCGCCGGCGGCGACCGCCCCCCGCTCGCCCAGCGCCCAGGCGGCGGCCTCGGCCACCAGCGGGTCGGGGTCGTCGAGGAGGGGGACCGGCGCCAGCGGGTCGACGCCGGCCACGGTCGCCGCCACCGCGCAGGCCCGGCGCCGCACCAGGGGGTCGGGGTCGGCCAGGGCGGCGGCCACGTCGGCCCCGGTGGCGACGCCGAGGCGGCCCAGCGCGGCCAGCGCCGTCGCCCGGACCCGGGTCGAGGCGTCGCCCACGAGCCGGCGGGCGGCCGCCTCGTCGCCGGTGTGGCCGGCCCGGGCCGCGGCCGCCCGCCGGCGGGCCTCGTCGTGCGACGGAGCCGCCGTCGGCTCGCCACCGGTGCCCATGCCCCGCAGTGTTGACCGGCGGCGGCCCGGCCCGCCACCCCCGCCGGCGCGTCGCCCGCCGTCCCCGCGGTGGTGCACACTGGTGGCCGATGAGAACGACTCGGCGGCTGGCCCTGGTGCTCTGCCTGGGCCTGTTCCTCTCCGGCACCGGCGCCATCTGGCTGCACCACGAGGAGCAGGCGGCCGCCGTCCCCGACGACCCCGGCCTGCGCGGCTTCGTCCCCGAGACGACGACCACGACGGTCGCGCCGACCACGGTGGCGACGACCGCCCCCGCCCCCGTCACCGCCCCGCCTCCCCGCCGGGCGCCGGCGGCGGTGCCCAAGGACCCCTACGCCAACGAGCCGCTGATCGAGCTGGGGACCATGGAGATCCCCAGGATCGGCCTCAACCACCGCATCTTCCAGGGGATCACCCTGCGCTCGATCGACCGGGGCCCCAGCCACTGGCCCGGCACGGCGCTGCCCGGCCAGGTCGGCAACAGCGTCTTCGCCGGCCACCGGACCACCAAGAGCAAGCCGTTCCGCAACATCGACCAGCTCGCCCCGGGCGACGAGGTGATCTTCAACGTGGAGGGCCGGCGGTCGGTCTACGTCGTCACCGGGTCGGAGGTCGTCACCCCCAAGGCGCTGCACATCGTCGACCAGACGCCGACGCCCACCGCCACCCTGTTCGCGTGCCACCCGCCGGGGTCGGCCAAGTACCGCTACGTCGTCCGCCTGGCCCTCCAGCAGTAGCGGCGGCACCGGCGCTCCTCAAGGCCTCCCGCCCCCCGGCCGACAACACCCCGGGAAAGGAGAGGCACATGTCGTTTCTGGTGAACTTCCGCAGCGCCGAGGGCAAGCCGGGCTACCACCCGACCGAGAACCTGGAGGAGGCGGTCCGCTTCGTCGAGCACCTGCGCAACCAGGAGCACGTGGTGGACGCCCGGGTGTGGCGGCTGCACGAGGTCCCGCTCGAGGTGAAGACCTACTACCGGGTCGAGGTGGCGCCGGCCGAGGCGCCGGCGCCCAAGCCGGTGGCGCCCCGGGCCGAGGACGACGCCCCCAAGGCCGAGCCGGTGCCCGCCGGGGCGCCGGTCGAGCCGGGGCCGGGCGCGGCGGCGGGCCCCAACGGCGCCCGCTTCGCCCGGTTCAACCGCACCTGAGCCCCTCCCTCAGCCGACCGCCCGCCGCAACGCCACGCCGAGGGCGAAGACCGCCACGGTGACCAGCGCGGCGACCATCGCCCCCACCAGCACGGCGATGGCCAGCAGCCCCACGGCGGAGCGCACCCGGTGCGGCCGCTCGACGACGACCGGCGCCACCCGGGGCGGGACGGGGCGGGCGGCCGGCGCCGCCCGGGCACGCCCGGGAGCCCGATCGCCGGTCGGGACCGGTGGCCGGGGCGATGCCGCTCCGGGGCGCGCCGACGGCGCCGAGAGACCGCGCACGGCCCGGGCGGCGCCGCCGGCC
>JBKHXC010000565.1:0-8975 GCA_046566225.1 Acidimicrobiia bacterium | reverse complement strand
ACCGCCCCCCGGGCCGTCTCCGCCACGGCGGCGGCGGCCACCGCGTCGACCAGCCCGTCGACGGCCGCCGTCGAGGCGTGGGGGTGGAGCAGGCTGAGCTTGAGCCAGGTGGCGCCCCGCCAGTCGGTCCGCCCCACGACGGCCGTCCCGTCGGCGAGCAGCCGGCGGCGCAGGCCGGCGTTGGCGGCGTCGCCCGCCACCCCGGGGCCGGCGGCCGCCCACCGGAACACGACGGTGGGCAGCACCGGGACGGCGGCCACCCGGAACCGGTCGTCGGCCCCCAGGCGCCCGGCGGCGTGGAGGGCGAGGTCGTGGCAGCGCTCGACCAGCTCGCCCAGGCCCCGCCGGCCCAGGGCCCGCATGGTGACGGCGACGGGAAAGGCGTCGGGCCGCCGGGTCGTGCGCAGCGACTGGGCCAGGCGGCCGCGGTAACCGGCGGCCTCGTCGTCGCCGGGGTTGAGGTACGCCGCCCGGCGCCCCAGGGGCTCGAGCAGGCGGGCGGCGCGGACCAGGAACACCCCGGCGGGGGCCGGCTGCCACCCCAGCTTGTGGAGGTCGAGGGCCACCGAGTCGGCCCCGCCCAGCCCGTCGAGCAGGGGCCGGAGGCGGTCGGAGAACAGGGCGCCACCGCCGTAGGCGGCGTCGACGTGGAGCCAGGCCCCGGCCCTCCGGGCGGCGGCCGCCACCGCCCGCAGGGGGTCGACGGCGCCCAGGCCGGTGGTGCCGGCGGTGGCCACCACCACCGCCGGCCGGTCGCCCAGGGCGGCCAGGTGCGACTCCAGGGCGGCCACGTCCATGCGGTCGGCACCGTCCACCGCCACCTCGACGACGGCGCCGTCGCCCAGGCCGGCGACCCGGGCCGCCCGGGCGACCGAGAAGTGGGCGGCCGCCGAGCACACCACGGCCACGCCGGGGCCGAGGTGCTCGCGGGCGAGGAGGACGCCCATGAGGTTCGACTCGGTGGCCCCCGAGGTGACGCTGCCCGAGGCGGTGGGCGGCAGCCCCGCCAGCCGGGCCAGCTCGGCCACCACCCGGGCCTCGACGGCCACGCCCGACGGCGCCTGGTCCCAGGAGTCCAGCGACGGGTTCAGCGCGCTCACGGCCAGGTCGGCGGCCACCGCCACGGCCAGCGGCGGGCAGTGCAGGTGGGCGGCGCAGCGGGGGTGGCGGGGGTCGGCGGCTCCCCAGGCCAGGGCCTCGACCAGCGCGCGCAGGGCGGGAGCCGCCCCCACGCCGTCGTCGGGCAGCACGGCGCCGCCCAACGCGGCGTCGACGCGGCGCTCCACCGCCTCGGGGCCGCCGGCGGGGACGGGGCCGTTCCGGGCCCGGGCGCCGGCGGCCAGGGCGTCCAGGGCGTCGGCGACCAGGGGGCGCAGCGACGCCGGGCCGGCCAGGGCGGCGTCGGGCCCGGTCACGCCCGGCACCGGCCGACGGCGGCCACCGCGCCGGCCAGCCGCTCCACCACCGCCGCCACCTCGGCGTCGGCGATGGTGAGGGGCGGCAGGAGGCGCACGACGCAGTCGTCGCGCCCACCCAGCTCCACGATGAGGCCCCGGGCCAGGGACTCCCGCCGGATGGCCCGGGCCAGGGCGGGGGCGGGACGGCGGGCGCCGCAGCCGTCCGGGTCGCCGTCGGGGTCGACGATCTCCAGGCCGACCATGAGGCCGCGGCCGCGCACGTCGCCCACGACCGGCGAGGCGGCCTGGAGCCGGCGGAGGTCGGCGAGGAGGCGGCCGCCCAGCTCGGCGGCCCGGGCCACCAGGCCCTCCTCCCGCACCACCCGCAGGGTGGCCGCCCCGGCGGCGAACGCCAGGTGGTTGCCCCGGAACGTGCCCGTGTGGGCCCCCGGCGCCCAGCCGTCGAGCTCCTCGCGATAGACGATGAGGGCCAGCGGCAGGCCGCCGCCCACCGCCTTGGAGGCCACCAGCACGTCGGGGACGACGCCGCTGTGGTCGACCGCCCACATCGCCCCCGTCCGCCCCACGCCGGTCTGCACCTCGTCGGCCACCAGGGCGATCCCCCGCTCGGCGGTGACGGCGCGCATGGCCCGCAGCCAGCCGTCGGGGGCGGCCACCACCCCGCCCTCGCCCTGGACGGGCTCGACCACCATGGCCGCCGGCGCCACCACGCCGCCCGCCGGGTCGTCGAGCAGGCGCCGGACGTAGCCGGCCGCCACCTCGTCGCCCAGGTCGCCGCCCAGCCCGAACGGGCAGCGGTACCGGTGCGGGTAGGGCAGCCGGGTGACGTCGGCCGCCACGCCCCGCACCGGCGCCTTCACGGCGACGTTGGCCGTCGCCGCCAGCGACCCGCACGACTGCCCGTGGTAGGCCCCGGTGAAGGCGAGCAGCCCCGAGCGCCCCGTCGCCGCCTGCACCAGCTTCCACGCCGCCTCCACCGCGTCGGTGCCGGCCGGGCTGCAGAAGTGGACCCGCCCGGTGGACGCCAGCGGCTCGGGCAGGGTCGCGAACAGCTCCTCGACGAAGGCGTCGCGCTCGGGGGTGGCCATGTCCAGGACCTGGAGCGGGGCCTGGCGGTCGAGCATGGCCCGGATGGCCTCCACCACCGCGGGGTGGTTGTGGCCCAGGGCGAGGGCGCCGGCGCCCGAGAGGCAGTCGAGGTAGCGGCGGCCGTCGGCACCCTCGACGCTCGCCCCCCGGGCCCGCACGGGCACGATGGGCAGGGAGCGGGCGTAGGTGCGGGCCGACGACTCCCGGGCCGCCTGCCGGTCGAGGAGGGCCCGGGCCGGGGTGGTCCGGGGCGGCGCCAGGGGGATCGAGGACATGGCCGGATTGCTACTAGTTAGGTAGACCTACTGTCAACTCTTAGGCCGACCTAATTCACTGGCCCGGGGCCGGGCAGACCAGCCGGGGCGCCTCCGGGTGCTGGAGGAAGCGGGGGATGGCGAACTCCCACCCGTAGGCGCCGGCCCGGGGGAAGACGGCCACGTCACCCGCCCGCAGCCGCTCGACCCGCACGTCGCGGACGAGGACGTCCTCGGGCGTGCACAGCTCCCCCACGACGGTCACCGGCTCGCCGGCGGCCTCCGGGCGGGCGACGCCGTGGGGCCAGCCGCCGAGGGGGACGACGGCGAAGCGGTGCAGCAGGTCCCAGGAGGCGGGCAGCAGGAAGTGGTTGATCCCTCCCCGCACCACGGCGAAGACGCTCCCCCGCACCCGCTTGAGGTCGACCACCTCGGCCGCGTACCACCCGCAGTCGGCCACCAGCCAGCGACCGGGCTCCACCACCAGCCGGCAGCCCGCCGGCGGCTCGACGGCGGCCAGGCCGTCGGCGAACGCGTCGAGGTCGAACGCCGGCCCCCCGCCGAACGCCACGCCCAGCCCACCGCCGGCGTCCACCACCCGCAGGTCGACGCCCGACCGGGCCGCCGTCGCCCCGCTCCACTCCAGGCACCACCGCACGTAGGCGGCATGGGCGCGGGCGTCGAGGTTGCCGGACACGGCGTGGACGTGGAAGCCGACGACGTCGACGCCGGTCAGGCGCCGGGCCTCGTCCAGCACCGCCGGGACCTCCTCCTCGGGGATCCCGAACGGCGACGCCCCGCCGCCCATGGCCAGGGCGCCGCACACGTCCACCGCGCCCGGGTTGACCCGCAGGGCGATCGGCACGGGGGCGCCCCGCTCCCGCCCCAGGGCGGCCACCCGAGCCAGCTCGAGGCGGCTCTCCACGTTGACCACCTCCACCCCCGCCTCCACCAGCTGGCGCAGCAGCGGGGCGGCCTTGGCCGGCCCGCTGGCGACGGCGCGGAACGGGCGGCCCGCCCCGTGCGCCGCCCGGCGGGCCTGGTCGGCCTCGGCCGCCGAGGCGACCTCGAAGCCGTCCACCACCGAGGCCAGCGCCTCCAGGACCGGCGGGAACGAGTTGGCCTTGACGGCGTAGAGCAGGTCGGCCCACGGGGGCAGGCAGGACCGCAGGGCGCCGGCCCGGCGGGCGGCGACGGCCGGGTCGTACAGGTAGGCGCTCACCGGGCGGTCGAGGGCGGCGATGGCGGCGCGCACCGGTGCCGGCACCTCGTGGAGGTGGTGGGCGGGGCCGCCGCCGGCCGACGCCGGGCACCGCATCACACCGCCGCCGCCCACGCCCGCCACAGCGACGCGTAGGGACCGCCGGCCCCCACCAGCTCGGCGTGGGGCCCCTGCTCGGCGATGCGCCCGTCGGCCACCACCACCACCCGGTCGGCGCGGCGGGCCGACCCCAGCCGGTGCGAGACGACCACGACGGTCCGCCCCGCCAAGGCGGCATCGAGGCCGGACTCGGCCGAGCGGGCCGACGCGGCGTCGAAGCCGGCGGTGGCCTCGTCGAGCACCACCACGGCGGGGTCGGCGAGGACCACCCGGGCCAGGGCCAGCTGGCGGGCGTGCACGGGGGCCAGCGGCCGGGCGCCGGCGCCCACCGGCGTGGCCAGGCCGCCCGGCAGCTCGGCGACCCAGCGGGCGCCGACGCCGGCCATCACGTCGAGGAGCTCGGCGTCGGTGGCCCGGGGGGCGACCAGGCGAAGGTTGTCGGCCAGCGTGCCGGCGAAGACGTGGTCGTCCTGCTCCAGCACGGCCACCCACCGGCGCAGCCCGGCCCGCCCGAGGACCGCCAGGTCCACCCCGCCCAGCTCCACCGTCCCGGCGCCCGGCGGGTGGACGCCGCCCAGGACCCGGGCCAGGGTCGACTTCCCGGCCCCGCTCGGCCCGACCAGCGCCACCCGCTCCCCCGCGGCCACGTCGAGGTCGACGCCGTGGAGCACGTCGTGGCCGGGCCGGTAGGCGAAGCGCACCCCCCGGGCCCGCAGGCCGGCGCCGGCCGGCGAGGGCGAGGGGGGCGCCGGCGGCGACGGTCGGGGCGCCCGCCGCGGCGCCGGCGGCGGTGGTGACGGTGGCGGAGGCCCCAGCGCCGCCGCCACCCGGCCCAGGGCGGCCCGGGCCGTCTGGAGCTCGTCGAGCTGGTGGACCACCATCTCGAGCGGCTCCACCGCCCGCAGCACGTACAGCACGGCGGCGGTGACGGCGCCGACGCTCAGGGCGCCGGCGCCCACGCCGAACGCACCGGTGGCCACCACCGATGCGAGGGCGGCGGCCGTCCCGACGGCCACCGCGGTGCGGGCCACCACCCGGAGGCGGGCCCCGCCCATGGCGGCGTCGACCCACGCCCGGTCGGCGGCCGCCTGGGCCGCCACCTGGTCGTCCTCCCGCCCGAAGGCGGCCACCACCACGGCCCCGGCGGCGCCGTCGTGGAAGGCGCGCACGCGCTCGGCGTTGGCGGCCCGCTCGGCGCGGTGGACGGGGCCGCTGCGGCGCAGGTACCACCGCAGCGGTGGGGCGGCCGCCGCCGCCCCGGCCAGGGACGCGGCTGCCAGCACGGGCGCGACCACGGCGAGGGCCACCCCGGTGAGCACGACGGTGAGGGCGGCGACCACCAGGCGGGGGACGCCGTCGCGCACGGCGGTCGACACGGCCTCCACGTCCACCGTCGCCCGGGTGAGCAGGTCGGCGGTGCGCCGGTCCCCCGCGGGGGGCGGCGGGCGGGCGGCGACCGCCTCCACCACGCCCGCACGCAGGTCGGCCAGGAGGTGCTCGCCCACCGCAGCGCCGGACCGGGCGGCGGCGCCGGCCAGGGCGGCGGCGGCCGCGGTCACCAACACGAAGGCGCCGACGAGGTCGCCGACGGGGCGGCCGGCGGCCAGGCGGTCCACCGCCCGCCCGATGAGGGGGGGCCCGGCCAGGGCCACGGCGGTGGCGGTGGCGTGGAGGGCCACCACCCCCGCCACCGGCCGGCGGCGACGGCGCACGAGGGCCAGGGCCACCGCCGCGGCCGTCACCCGGCCACCGCCGCCTCCGCCCCGGGGGCGACCAGGGCGCGGTAGGGCGCGCAGGTGGCGAGCAGGTCGCGGTGCGCGCCGCACGCCGCCACCCGGCCGGCGCGCAGGAGCACCACCCGATCGGCGGCGGCCAGGAAGGCGGGGCTGGTGGTGACGACCAGGGTGGCCCGCCGGCCCCGGCGGGCGGCCGCCACCCGGGCCGCCACCGCCTGCTCGGTGGGCGCGTCCACCGCCCCGGTGGGCTCGACGAGCACCAGCACGGGGGGGTCGGCGGCCAGGGCCCGGGCCAGCCCCACCCGCTGGCGCTGGCCGCCGGACAACCACCGCCCGCACTCGCCGACCGGCGAGTCGGCCCCCGCCGGCAGCCGCGCCGCCACCTCGTCCACCGACGCCGCCGCCATCGCCGCCGCGTCGGCCGCCCCGTCGCCGCCCCGTCGACCGTAGGCCACGTTGGCCCGCACGGTGGCGCCGAGCAGCACGCCGTCGCCGCCGGCCACCACCACGGCGCGGCGGAGCTCGGCCAGCGGCCACGCCCGAGCGTCGCGGCCGCCGACCACCACCGCCCCGGCCACGGGGTCGCGCCGGCGGGCCAGCGCGTCGGCCACGGCCGCCGCCGTCCGGCCGTCGTCGGCCGCCACCGCCACCACCTCGCCCCAGGCGGCGGCCACCGAGCAGCCGGCCAACCACCCGTCGGCCGACACGACGCCATCCAACGCCACCGCCGGCCCCCTGCCGTCACCGGGCCACGGGGCGCCCTCCGCCGCGCCGCCGTCGGCCACGGCAGCCGGGGTGCCGAGGACCCGGCCCACCCGGCGGGCGGAGGCCAGGCCGCGGGTCCACACGTCGCCCACCTCCACCAGGGTGGCGACGGGGGTCAGCAGGAACTGCGAGTAGGCCAGGAAGCCGACGAGCTGGCCGACGGTGAGCTCGCCGGCGGCGACCAGGCCGGCGCCCGCCCCGGCGGTGACGGCGAGGAGCGCGCCGGGGACGGCCACGGCGGCCGCCTCCCACAGCGCCGACAGGCGGGCGGTGGCGGTGGCCGTCCCCCGGGCCCGGTCGTTCAGCGCCGAGAAGCGGGCGCCGGCCGCCTCCACCGCTCCCAGGCCGGCGAGGACCGGGAGGCCGGCGATCAGGTCGGCGGCCGCGGTCGCCACCACGGCCCGGTCGCGCTGCTCGGCCGTCGCCCTCCGCTCCAGCGGCCGCAGCAGGGGGAGGGCCGGCGCGCCGAGGACCACCGCGGCGGCGACGACGACGGCGGCCAGGGCGGGGGAGGTGGCGGCCATCACCGCTGCGGTGCCGACCATGGCGACCAGCGCTCCGGTCCCCCGGCAGCACAGGTCCGCCACCGCCCCCACCCGCGCCGCGTCGGAGGTGACGAGGGCGACCAGGTCGCCGGGCGGCGCCTCGACGCCGCCCCGCCGGTCGTGCAGCCGGGCGGTGACCAGGGACGACACGGCGGCCGTGGTCCCGTAGTGGAGGCCGCAGGCCAGGCGGTGCCGGGCGCCGCCCGCCACCACCTGGACGAGGGCCACGGCGCCCAGGACGGCGAGCCAGCGGGCCAGGGCGGCGCGGTCGCCGGCCACCACGCCGTCGTCCACCGCCCGGGCGACCACCACGGGCACCGCTCCCATCGCCCCCATCCAGACCACGCCGGCGAGGGCCCCGGCGGCCACCGCCCGGCGCTGCCGGCCGAGCAGGAGGCGCAGCACCCGGCTCCCTCCCACCACGGCCGCTCCCGCCGGCGCCGGCGCGCCGTCATGCTCAGGCGGCGCGGGCACGGGTCCTCCACAGCACCCCCAGGAACAGGGGCGAGCCGACCACCGCCACCACCAGCCCGGCGGGGACCTCCCGGGGGGCGAACGCCACCCGCCCGACCAGGTCGGCGGCCACGACCAGGGCGGCACCCACCAGGGCGGCGGCGGGCAGCAGGCGGCGGTGGCCGGGGCCGGCCAGGGGCCGGGCCAGGTGGGGGGCGAGCAGGCCCACGAAGCCGACGGTGCCCACCGAGGCGACGGCGGCGGCGGCCAGCACGCAGCCGAGCAGCAGGCCGGCGACGCGGGTGGCGTCGGCCCGCACGCCCAGGCTGCGGGCGGCGGCGTCGCCCAGGGCCAGCAGGTCCAGGTGGCGCCCCATCAACCACAGCAGGGGGACGACCGCCAGCGGCCACAGGGCCAGCAGCCGGACGTCGCCGGCGTCGCGGGCGTAGGTCGAGCCCGCCAGCCACACCAGCGCCTGGGCCAGGCGGAGCTGGTGGCGCACCACCAGGAGGGTCACCACCGCGGCGGTGAAGGCGGCGGCGCCCACGCCGACCAGCGCCAGGCGGTCGGGAGCCAGGCCCCGGCGCCAGGACGCGGCCAGCACCAGCGACAGCACGGCCACGGCGCCGGCGAAGGCGGCGCCGGCGACCAGCCCGGCCGGGGGGTCGTCGACCAGGAACAGCAACCCCAGCGCCCCCACCTCGGCGCCGCCGCTGACGCCCAGCAGCAGGGGATCGGCCAGCGGGTTGCGGGTGACGGCCTGCAGCACGACCCCGCCCGCCGCCAGGGAGGCGCCGGCCAGGGTGGCCACCGCCACCCGGGGCAGGCGGATGTCCACCACCACCCGCTCCACCAGGGCGTCGGCCCGGCCGGCCAGGGCGGCGACCACGTCGCCCGGCGACACGGCGAGGTCACCCAGCACCAGGCCGGCCAGGACCAGGGCGGCGACCAGCGCCAGCGCCCCGCCGACCACCGCCGGATAGGGCAGGCCCCACCGGACGGCCAGGGGGGGCGCCGCCGGCCCGGCCGGCAGGGAGCGGGCCACGCCCACCAGCAGGGGTGCGCCGAGGAGGGCGGTGACGGCGCCGGTGGGGAGGGCGGTCACTAGGCCGTTGCCGCCCACCAGCTGGGTGACCAGGTCGGCCACCACCAGCGCCGCCGCCCCCCAGACGGCGGACACGGCGACCAGGCGGCGGGTGCCGGTGACCCCGAGGCGGCGGACGGCGTGGGGGCCGAGCAGGCCGACGAAGCCGATGGGGCCGGCGATCGCCACCGCGCCGGCGGTGAGGGCCACGGCGGTCCCGGCGGCCGCGGCTCGGGTGAGCCCCGGCCGCACCCCCAGCCCGCCGGCCGTCGCGTCGCCCAGCCCCAGCACGTCCAGCCGTCTCCCGAGC
>JBKHXC010000564.1:0-4219 GCA_046566225.1 Acidimicrobiia bacterium | reverse complement strand
CCACGACGCCCACCACGGCCGCCGCCACGGTGGCGCCGCCCCCGGCCGTGGCGCCGACCGCCCCGCCCGCGGCGGCGACCACCACCCCGACCACGACCGCTCCGACGACGGCCCCGACGACGGCCGCGACCACCACCACCACCACGACGACCACGACCGAGCCGACCACCACCACGTCGTCGACCACGACGACCACGACCACCGAGCCGCCGGCCGAGCCGGGGCCGCCCGCCCCCTGACCCCCCGGCGCTCGAGGCGGTGGCCCGGGCCAGGCGGTGACGGCGTGGGCCGCCGACGGCGCCACGCCGGCGCGCCGGTCCCCGGTCGCCGCCGCGGTGGGCGAGACTTCCCGGGCCGCCCCGTCCCCGCCCGAGGAGGCCGACCCGATGCCCATGCCCGTCCCGGCCCGCCTCCTCGCCGCCGGCGCCGTCGTCGCCGGGCTCCTCCCCGCCGTCACCGGGGCGGTGGGCGCCGGGGCCCGGGCCGACGCCCCGCCCTCCTACGTCGCCCTGGGCGACTCCTACACCGCCGGCCCGCTCGTCCCCCTCCCCACCGGCGAGCCGGCCGGCTGCGGGCGGTCGACGTCGAACTACCCCCGCCTGGTCGCCGGCGGCCTGGGCCTGGCCCTCACCGACGTGAGCTGCAGCGGGGCCCGGACCGAGCACCTGCTGGCCCCCCAGGCGGTGGCCGGCGGCGGCGTCAACCGGCCCCAGCTCGACGCCGTCAGCGCCGGCGCCGACGTGGTGACGGTGGGGATCGGCGGCAACGACATCGGGTTCGGCGAGATCCTCGAGACCTGCTTCGGCGTGAGCCCGCTGGGCTCCCCGTGCCGGGACCGCTGGGTCACGCCGGCGGGCGACGAGGTCAGCCGGCGCATCGCCGCGACCGGCCCCCGGGTGGCCGCCGTGCTGGCCGAGGCCCGCCGGCGGGCCCCGTCGGCCCGGGTGCTGGCCGTGGGCTACCCGGCCATCCTCCCCGCCGACGGCACCGGCTGCTGGCCGGTGATGCCCGTCGCCTACGCCGACGTGGCCTACCTGCAGGCCAAGCACAAGGAGCTGAACGCCATGATCGCCGCCTCGGCCGCCGCCGCCGGCGCCACCTACGTCGACGTCTACGGTCCGAGCGTCGGCCACGACGCCTGCCGGCTGCCGGGGGTCAAGTGGGTGGAGCCGGTGGTGCCCCCCGCCCCCGCCGCCCCCGTCCACCCCAACGCCCTGGGCATGTGGGGGATGGCATCGGCGGTGGCGGCGGACGTCGACCCCGCCGCCCCGCCGCTGCCGCCGCCGGGGCCGGCGGTCGAGGTCGGCGTGATCGTCGGCGGCTGAGCGGCGCCGGCGAACCGCCGTGGAGCCGCCCCCGGCCCTGGCGCCCATGCTGGCCGCGTCCACCACCCCGCCCGGCGACCTGGCCGGCCACCTGGTCGAGCCCAAGTGGGACGGGGTGCGGGTCATCGTGACCGTCGACGAGGGGCGGGTGCGGGCGACCAGCCGCAACGGCCGGGACGTGACCTCCCACTACCCCGAGCTGGCCGGGCTCGGCGCCGCCCTGGGCGGGCGGGCCGCCGTGCTCGACGGCGAGGTGGTGGCCTTCGACGCCGCCGGCCGGCCCAGCTTCCAGGTGCTCCAGCGCCGCATGCACGTGCGGGCCCCGACGCCCGAGCTGGTCGCCGCCGTCCCCGTGGTGGCCATGTTCTTCGACCTCCTGTGGCTCGACGGCGAGGTGCTCACCGACCTCCCCCAGCGGGAGCGGCGGGCCCGGCTGGAGGCCCTGGGCGTCGAGGGACCTGCCTGGCACACCACCCCGCTCATGCCTGCCGCCCCCCTCGACGAGCTGCTGCGGGCGTGCGCCGAGATCGGCATGGAGGGCTACGTCGTCAAGCGGGCCGACGCCCCCTACTCGCCCGGCCGCCGGTCGGCCGCCTGGGTCAAGCTCAAGTGCGTCGAGCGCCGGGAGCTGGTGGTGGGCGGCTGGATCGGCGGCCAGGGGGGGCGGGCGGGGTCCATCGGGTCGCTGGCGGTGGGCATCCACGGGCTCGACCGGGCCACGGGGGCCGGCACCGGCCGCCTGCACTACGTCGGCCAGGTCGGCTCGGGGCTCACCGAGGACTGGATCCGCCAGCTGGGCGCCGTCTGCGCCCGCCTGGCCACCGACGAGAGCCCCTTCGCCGAGCAGCTGGTCAACGTCCGGTTCCTCCGGCCCGTGTTGGTGGCCGAGGTCGCCTACCGCCAGGTCACCGAGGGGGCCACGCTGCGCCAGCCGTCGCTCCTCGGCTTCCGCACCGACGTGGACCCGGCGTCGATCGTGGCCGACGAGGCGCTCCAGGACGCCCTCGACGCCCGCCCGCCCGGCCTCCGCATCAAGGTGCGCTCCGGCCCGCCGGCGGCGAAGACGTGGTGATCGCGGCGGTTCGCGGGAACAATGGGGGCATGGCCAGGTCGATCTGGGGTGGCGCCATCAGCTTCGGGCTGGTGAACGTCCCCGTGAAGCTGTTCACCGCCGTGCGCAAGAAGGACGTGCGCTTCCACCAGCTGCACGCCGCCGACGGCGCCCGCATCAACCAGAAGCGGGTGTGCTCGGCCGACGGCGAGGAGGTGGCCTACGAGGACATCGTCAAGGGCTACGAGATCGCCAAGGGCCAGTACGTGGTGATCGAGCCCGAGGAGTTGGAGGCGCTCGACCCGGAGAGCACCCACACCATCGACATCGAGGACTTCGTGGACCTGGACGACATCGACCCGCTCTACTTCGACGCCTCGTACTACGTGCTGCCCGACGCCCGGGGCGAGAAGGCCTACCGGCTGCTCCTGGAGGCCATGCGCGACTCCGGCAAGGTCGGCATCGCCAGGGTGGTCATGCGGACCAAGCAGTACCTGGTGGCCATCCGCCCCGTCGGCGAGGCCCTGGTGATGTCCACCATGAACTTCGCCGACGAGGTCGTGCCCCAGGAGGAGCTGGAGGGGCTGCCGGGCCAGGCCGCAAACGTCAGCGACCGGGAGCTCACCATGGCCCGCCAGCTCATCGAGTCGCTGTCGGGCGACTTCGAGCCGGCCAGGTACGAGGACACCTACCGGGAGAAGGTCCTGGAGCTGATCGAGCAGAAGGCGGCGGGCAGGGAGGTCGTGGCCCCGCCGGCGGCCAGGGCCGCCACCCCGGTGGTCGACCTCATGGCCGCCCTGGAGGCGTCGCTGGCGGCGGCCAAGGGCGACGGCAAGGCGGCGGCCAAGGGCGACGGCAAGGGGTCCGCCGGCGACGCCGGGGAGAAGGCGAAGAAGGCGTCGTGACGCCGGCGGCAGCCGGCGGCGGCTCCGGCGGCTCCGGCGCCGGCTGGACCTGAGCGGTGGCCGCCTCGTCCACCCGCACCGTCGCGGTCGAGGGCCGTCAACTCAGCCTGTCGAACCTCGACAAGGTCCTCTACCCCGAGGCCGGCTTCACCAAGGGCCAGGTCATCGGCTACTACCGGCAGGTGGCCCCCGCCCTCCTCCCCCACCTGGCCGGCCGCCCGCTCACCCTCAAGCGCTACCCCGACGGCGTCGACCGGCACTTCTTCTACGAGAAGCACTGCCCCCGCCACCGGCCCGACTGGGTGGAGACCGCTCCCGTGTGGAGCGGGCGCAACCGGGCCACCATCCCGTTCTGCGTGGCCGGCGACCTGCCCACCCTGGTGTGGGTGGCCAACCTGGCGTCGCTGGAGCTGCACACGTCGCTGTCCCGGGCGGGCGACATCGGCCGGCCCACCATGATGGTGTTCGACCTCGACCCCGGCCCCCCGGCGACCGTGGTCGAGTGCTGCCGGGTCGCCCTGCGCCTGCGCGAGCTGTTCGACCAGGTGGGGCTGGTGGCGGTGGCCAAGACGTCGGGCTCCAAGGGGCTCCAGGTCTACGTCCCCCTCAACACCGACGTCCGCTACGACGGCGGCACCAAGGACTTCGCCCTCACCGTGGCCCAGCTCATGGAGAAGCGCTTCCCGGGCGACGTCGTGTCCAGCATGAAGAAGGAGCTGCGGCCGGGCAAGGTGCTCATCGACTGGAGCCAGAACGACGAGCACAAGACCACCGTGTGCGTGTACTCCCTGCGGGCCCGGCCCCGGCCGACGGTCTCCACCCCGGTGGGCTGGGACGAGGTGGAGGCGTGCGCGGCGTCGGGCGACCCCGCCGCCCTGGTGTTCGAGGCGGACGACGTCGTGCGCCGGGTGGCCGAGCGGGGCGACCTGTTCGCCCCC
>JBKHXC010000563.1:0-1533 GCA_046566225.1 Acidimicrobiia bacterium | reverse complement strand
GGCGTGGGGCGGTCCACGTCCACCGGCGCCGGGTCGTCCACCGGCGGAATGCTAGGTGGAGCGGGCGGCCGCGGCGGTAGATTGCCGGCGCACGCCACGACGGGACGGAGGAGGCGGGGGATGGCTTCGCTGGGCAAGCGGCTGGTGCGCCCGCTGCGCGCCCTGCGCCCCCGCTTCGCCACCGAGGTGGAGTCGGTGGTGGGCCCCCGCTACCCCACCCGCGACGAGGTGGCCGAGGCGGTGCGCGACATCCGGCGCCTCCTCGCCGACCAGCTCGACGGCGACAACGAGTCCACCGCCGTGCTGGGCCGGGAGGTGGCCGCCGTGCGGGCGGGCAACGAGGCGATCGAGGCCCGCCTCGAGGCCCTCGGGGAGCGGCTCGCCCGCATCGAGGCCCTCCTGGAGGAGGGGGCGGGCGAGGCGCGCTCCCCCGCCGCCTCCCACCGGCCCTGACCGCCACGACCCCCGCCGGCGGGCGGGGCGGCGCCTGGCTCGACGTCCAGGCCGTGCAGAGCGCGGCCCACCGGGAGCGGGGCATCGCCCGCTACGTGCTGGAGCTGGCCCGGGCGCTCGACCGGCTGGCGCCCGAGCGGGTGACCGGCTTCCTCCTCAACCCCGACCTCACCACCCCCGGCTCGGCCGAGCCCCTGCTCGCCACCGGCAAGGTGGCCTTCGCCGACCGGGCCGACCCCGAGGCGGCCTCGGTCCTCCACGTCATGTCGCCCGTGGAGCTGGACGTGCCCCTCGGGCGGCTGTGGCCCGAGGGGGGCGGCTGGCGGCGGCTGCGCCTGGTGGTCACCGTGTACGACCTCATCCCCGAGCTGTTCCCCGACCGCTACCTGGCCGACCCCGGCCTGCGCCGGCGCTACCGGGCCCGGCTGGCGCTGGTGCGGGCGGCCGACCGGGTGCTGGCCATCTCGCGCTGCACCGCCGACGACGTGGCCCGCCACCTGGGCATCCCCCCCGGCCGGGTGACGGTGATCGGCGGGGGCACCGCCGATCACTTCGCCCCGCCGGCGTCGCGGGCGGCGGCGGCGGCCGCCGCCGCGACGATGGTGCCGTGCCTGGCGCCCCCCTACGTCCTGTACACGGGCGGCATCGAGGACCGCAAGAACATCGACCGGCTGCTGGTGGCCTGGTCGCGGCTGGCGCCGCCGGTGCGCGACGGCTGGCAGCTGGTCGTCGCCTGCCGGGTGGGGGCGCCCCAGCGGGCCGACCTGGAGCGGCGGGCGGGCGAGCTGGGCATCGGCGCCCGGCTGCTGCTCACCGGCTACGTGAGCGACGCCACCCTGGTGGCCCTCTACCAGGGCACCGACCTGTTCGTGTTCCCGTCGCTCTACGAGGGCTTCGGCCTGCCGGTGGCCGAGGCGATGGCGTGCGGGGCGCCGGCCGTCGCCGCCCGCACGTCGTCGCTGCCCGAGCTGGTGGGCGACGAGGCCCTGTTCGACCCCCTCGACCCGGACGCCGTCGCCGGGGCGATCACCCGGGGCCTCACCGACCCGGCCCACCGCCGGGCGTGGAGGTCTTCGCCGT
>JBKHXC010000562.1:0-2431 GCA_046566225.1 Acidimicrobiia bacterium | reverse complement strand
AGCGCCTGGCGCACCTCGGTCGCCGTCGTGGCCAGGCCCGAGCCGACGAGCAGGGCGGCGACGCCGGACACGTGGGGCGCGGCGTGCGACGTGCCGTCCAGCTGGACGTCGGTGAAGGCGTTGGTCGAGAACGCCATGGTCTGCTGGAGGATGCCATCGGGCTTCCCGTCGGCGTTCTGGTCCACGCCCAGGTCGCCGCCGGGCGCCATGAGGTCCACGTCGCCCACCCGGGTGCCGAACCGCGAGTAGTAGGCACGCGACAGGTCGTAGCGCACGGCGCCCACGGCCAGGACCTCCGGGTAGCGGGCCGGGAAGCCGATGGGGGAGGTCCCCGGGTTGCTGTTCCCGACGGGCGCCACCATGGTCACGCCCCTGGAGGCGGCGTAGGCCACCGCCGCCCTGGTCATGGGGCCGTCGATCGGCGAGTCGAAGCTCATGTTCACCACGTCGGCGCCGTGGTCCACGGCGAAGACCAGGCCGGCGGCGATCCGGTCGTCGTCGCCGCCGCCCGAGCGGTCGAGGACGCGTACGGGCATGATGGCCGCGTCGGGCGCCACGCCCGCCTGGGCCAGCCCGTTGTCGGTCGTCTGGGCGATGGTGCCGGTGACGTGGGTGCCGTGGCCCCCGTGGTGGGGGGCGGCGGGGTCGACGTCGTCGTTGGGATGGTCGTCGCCGTCGACGAAGTCGTAGCCGGGCACGAACGTCGTGCCCGCCAGGTCCGGCGCCCGCCGGTAGGGCCCGAAGTCCTCGAAGGCCACGCCGGTGTCGAGGACGGCCACCACCGCCCCGGCTCCCCTGGTGACGGCCCAGGCGTCCGGGATCTCGATCAACGGGAGGTTCCACTGGTTGGGGAAGCCCGGGTCGTCGGGCGGCGGCTCGGCGGACGGCGTGCCGGCGGCGGTGAAGCGGGCCACGGCGTCGACGGCCGCCACCGCCGGGTCGGCGGCCAGGTCGGCGGCGCCCCCCCGACCCCTTCCTGCGGGGCGGGCCCGGACCACGTCGAGGTGCGGCACCCGGCGGACGACCTCGAACCCGTTGGCCTCGAGCGCCCGCCGCTGGGCGGCCGGCGAGGTGCCCGCCGCGAACGACACGACCACGTCGGCGGGGCGCGGCCGGGGCTCGCCGGCCCCCACCGGCGTGGCGCCCAGGGCGACGAGGCCGGCCACGGCCGCCACGACGGGGCGCCGCCACCGGCGGAGGCGCCCCCTGGTGGCCGTGCCCTCACCTCCCCGGGTCAACCGCCGGCTCCGGTGTGTCGCTGAAGGCCTCGCTCGCCTCCGGCTCCGCCGGCGGGGGGCCGGGACCGCCGGCCCGCCGCCCGGCCGCCCCCGAGCGCCCGCTCAGGGCCCAGCCGACCAGGGCCAGCATGCTGAGCACGAGCAGCCCCAGGCCGGTCCGCTGCCTGGTCGGGCTCGGCGCCGACTCGACGACCTCGCCGACGGCGGCGGCGATGTCCTGGCGGCCGCTGTCCTCGGTGCCCAGGCGGGTGTCGGTCCAGGCGGCGACCAGGCCGCCGTCGTCGCTGACCAGGCCCAGGCGGGACCCGAAGTCGATGGGGATGGCCGGGTCGATCAGCGGGCCGACGCGGGAGTCGAACGCCCGGGACGAGACGACCACGCCGTCGAAGCGGGCGCCGCCGTCGTCGGAGGTGGCGAGGCGGGCCTCGGTCATGACGTCGTCGGGGTCGCGGCGCCGGTCCAGGTAGAGCACGTCGACCCGCCCGCCGGGCGCCACCGCCACCCTGGGAAGGTACTGCGAGGTGCCGTCGCCCACCGCGTTGTCGTTGACGCGCACGGGGCCCGCCCAGCTGCGCCCGCCGTCGTCGGAGCGGCGGAGGAAGACGTCCTCGTCGCCGTTGCGGCCGTCGGCCCACGCCGCGTAGAGCACGCCGTCGGGGCCGGCGGCCAGGGAGGGGAACTCGGGGAGGAACACGAGGAAGCGCCGCGTCGGCACCAGGCCGGCGTCCACCTCGACCCCGGGGGAGAACGTCCGCCCGGCGTCCTCCGAGCGGGTGACCACCAGGGCGAAGGGCTCCTCCCACGGCGGTCCCTCCAGGAACTCGAAGTCCCGCCGGTCGCCCTTGTAGTCCTGGTAGAGGACCACCAGGTCCCCGCCGGAGTCGACCACGGGGGTCGCCGCCCCCACCCGCTCCCGCCCGGGGTCGCTGACCACCACCGGGTCGCTGAAGGTCCGGCCCCCGTCGGTGGAGTGCACGGCCACCACCGGGTTGGGCCCGCCGACCACCCGCAACAGCGCCACCTCGTTCGCCTGGAGCCACGTCAGGTGCACCCGGTTGGCGGCGTCGACGGCCAGCCGGGCCTGGAAGGTGAGGGGACCGGCGACCCGGACGGGGGCCGAGAGGGTGCGCCCGCCGTCCTTGGAGCTCGCCAGCCAGAGGTTGGCGGGCACGTTCCCGTTCCCCTCCAGGTTG
>JBKHXC010000561.1:0-5042 GCA_046566225.1 Acidimicrobiia bacterium | reverse complement strand
ACCCGGCGCTCGGCCGCCGCCCGCTCGGCGGGGGAGACCAGCACCCGGCCCTTCCACACCCCCCGCCGGTCGCCGCCGGCCTTGAGGCCCACCACCGCGCCGCCGCCCGAGGCGGAGATGCGCTCCCACAGATCGGCGTCGCCCAGGCGGGAGAACGTCGCCTCCGCCGCCCGGGCCGGCACGGCCGGCTCCGCCGGGCCGGCGCCCGCACCGGGGACGGGGCCGGCGGCCGCCGCCCCGCCGGCCAGGGTCGCCACCGCCGCCACGCCCGCCATCAGTCTCTTCGCACGCATCGTCTGCTCCTCCTCGTCGCCGGCCCCCGGGTGGAGCCGTCGTGGGTGATCATGAGGACGTGGCGTTGGAGGCCGGTTGGAGACCGGTGGGACCGGCGGGCCGGCGGGGCCGGGGCGGGGCCGGGTAGTGCTTCGACCTCATTCGTTGGCTTCACACACTCCATTCGGTCGAGTCCGATCGTCCTGCGGCGGGCGAGCGGAGCTCGCGCCGCCTCTGCGCTGTCCCTTCTCGGTGTCCGCAGCCGTTGATGCGGCCTGCGGCGGCGGGCGCCGCCAGGGACCCTGCCGCGGCGAACGCAGCGAACGTCGCGCACGTCTGCGGCCGGGGCAGTAGCCATGGAGGTGCGGGTCCTCGGCCCCCTGGAGGTGGTGGACGGCGAGCGGGTGGCGCCCCTGGGCGGCGCCCGCCAGCGGGGCGTGCTCGCCCTCCTGGTGATGCACGCCGGGCGCAGCCTCAGCGCCGACCGGATCATCGACGAGCTGTGGGCCGGGGACCCCCCGCCCAGCGCCGTCACCACCCTGCGGGGCTACCTGTCGCACCTGCGGCGAGCCCTGGAGCCGGACCGGCCGGCGGGGGCGCCGGGCGCCGTGCTGGTCGGCGACGGGGCCGGCTACCGGCTGGCGGTGGAGCCCGGCCAGGTCGACGCCGGCCGCTTCGAGGCCCTGGTGGCGCGGGCCGGCGCCGCCCTCGACGGCGGCCGGGCGGCGGCCGCCCTCGACCTGGTCGACGACGCCCTGGCCCTGTGGCGGGGCCCTGCCTTCGCCGACTTCGCCTTCGAGCCCTTCGCCCGGGCCGAGATCGCCCGCCTCGACGCGCTGCGGGCGGCGGCGGAGGACCTGCGGGTCGACGCCCGCCTGGCCCTCGGCCGCCACGCCGAGGTGGTCGGCGAGCTCGAGGCCCGGGTGGCGGCGTCGCCCCTGCGGGAGCGGGCGTGGGCCCAGCTCATGACGGCCCTGTACCGCGACGGGCGCCAGGCCGACGCCCTCCGCGCCTTCCAGCGGGCCCGCACCACCCTGCTCGACGACCTGGGCCTGGAGCCGGGGCCGGAGCTGCGGGCCCTGGAGGCGGCCGTGCTGGCCCACGACCCGGCGCTGGAGGCGCCCCCCACCGTGGCGCCGCCCCCTCCCGGCAACCTCCCCCACCTGCCCAGTCGCTTCGTGGGGCGGGAGCGGGAGCTGGCCGAGGTGGCCGCCCTGGTGGCCGCCAACCGCCTGGTCACCCTCACCGGCCCGGGCGGGTCGGGCAAGACCCGCCTGGCCCTGGAGGTGGCGGCCGCCGCCCGCCCCGGCTGGGTGGACGGGGTGTGGCTGGTGGAGCTGGCCGCGGTGTCCGACCCCGGCCTGGTGGCCGCCGCCGTGGCCGGCGCCCTGGGCGTGGCCGAGGAGCCGGGGGTGGCGCTGGCCGCCACCCTGGCGCGTACCCTCGGCAGCCGCCGGCTGCTGCTGGTGGCGGACAACTGCGAGCAGGTGGCGGGCGCCTGTGCCCGCCTGGCCCGCGACCTGCTGGCCGCCGGCCCGGGGTTGCACGTGCTGGCCACCAGCCGCCGGGTGCTGGGCGTGGCCGGCGAGGTGGCGTGGGCCGTGCCCCCGCTGGGCACCGACCCGCCTTCGGGTGAGGACGAGTGGTGGGCGTGCGACGCCGGCAGGCTGCTGGCCGACCGGGCCGCCGCCGCCAGCCCCGGGTTCGCCCCGGCGGCGGCCGACGCCGCCGCCGCGTTGGCGATCTGCCGGCGCCTCGACGGCCTCCCGCTGGCCATCGAGCTGGCCGCCGCCCGGCTGCGCACGCTCACCGTGGGCCAGGTGGCCGACCGCCTGCAGGACCGCTTCGCCCTGCTCACCACCGGCGACCCCACCGCCGCCCCCCGCCAGCGCACCCTGCGGGCGGCCGTCGAGTGGAGCCACGACCTGCTCGGTCCCGCCGAGCGGGCCGTGTTCGCCCGCCTGGCCGTGTTCGCCGGGGCCTTCCCCCTGGAGGCGGCGGAGGCGGTGGCCGGCGGGGCGGGGGTGGAGGCCGCCGAGGTGCTCGACGTGGTCGCCCGCCTGGTCGACAGGTCGCTGGTGGCCCGCCGGCCGGACGTGGACGGCACCGCCCGCTTCCGCCTGCTCGACACCCTGCGGGCCTTCGGAGCCGAGCGGCTGGCCGCCTCGGGGGAGGCCCCCGCCGCCCGCCGGCGGCACCTGGCCTGGCACCTGGCCCTGGCCGAGGCCGAGGCCGGCCGCATGCGCGGCCCGACCCAGGTGGCCGCCCTGGAGCGCGTCGACGCCTCCGAGGACGACCTGCGCGCCGCCCTGGGCGCGGCGGTGGACGGCGGGGGGCCCGCCGCCCTGCGCCTGGCCGCCGCCCTGTGGTGGTACTGGGTGCGCCGGGGCCGGTTGAGCGAGGGGCGGGAGTGGCTGCGGCGGGCGCTGGAGGGCGGGGCCGGCGCCCCGGCCGGGCTGCGGGCCACCGCCCTGGCGGCGGCCGCGTACCTGGCCTGGGTGCAGGACGACCTGGCCGAGGCGGGCCCGCTCGCCGCCGCCGCCCGGGAGGCGGCCGGCGAGGCCGGCGACGCCGCCGCCCGGGCCCTGGCCGCGGCGGTGGCCGGCCGCGTGGCGCTGTCGGCCGGCGACCCCGACGCCGCCGCGGCCGCCGATGACGACGCCCTGGCCGCCTACCGCCGCCTGGGCGACCGGTGGGGCGAGGCGTGGGTGCTCCGCCACCTGGCGGGCGTGGCCATGAGCCGGGGCGATCCCGACGAGGCGACCTCCCTGGCCGGCGCCAGCCGGGGGCTGTTCGCCGCCCTCGACGACGGGTGGGGGGTGGCCGGCACCGTCGACCTGCTGGCCACCATCGCCCTCGACCGGGGCGACCTGGAGGCGGCGTGCGCCCTGGGGGAGGAGAGCGTGCGGTCTTACCGCCGGCTGGGCGACCGGGCCGGCCTGGCCGTCGCCCTTTACCACCTGGCCGTGGCCCGGCGGGAGCGGGGCGAGGTGGAGCCGGCGGCCCGGCTGGCGGCCGAGAGCGCCGCCCTCGACCGCCAGCTCGGTGGCCGGGCCAGCCTGGCGGCCGCCTCCGCCCTGGTCGACGAGATGGCCGCCGTTGCCGACGAAGCCGGTTCACTACCCTGAGGGCGACGAAGCCGAGGGGGAGCCATGACCGAGCCACGACGCACGCCACTGTCCGACCTCGACGGCGGCGGCCCCGAGCTTCACGGGGCCAAGATCCTCCGCCTGCCGGCGCACGAGACGGTGCCCGGCCACCTTCGGCTCATGGTCGACCAGCGGCGGCTGCTGGCCCGACTGGACGACGTGGACGCCGCCGACCTGGCCACCGAGGCGCTGGCCCTGCTGAAGCCCCTCACCGCGGCGGCCGGTGAGCCCGTCCCGCCGGCGGTGCCCGTCGTCGACGAGGCCGCCGCCCGCCGCCCCGCCGGCGACCACGACGCCGGCGATGACGTGCCCGCCGGGCCTGAGCAGCCGGGCCAGGCCGAGCTGGACGCCGTGGTCGCCGTGCTCCACGAGCGCGACACCGACCAGCCCGGCAGCCCCCGGGAGACGGCCCGGCTGGCGATCGCCGGCTACCTGGCCCATCGGGCCCTGCTGGCGGCCGACGGCCACCGCCACTGACCCCGCCGACCGCCGACCGCACTCCCGAGTAAATGGGTCACCGAAACGGTGACCCATTTACTCGGGGTCGGCCGGAACCACCGCCCGGCGGGTAACTACAACCACTCCCGGGCGACGGGTGTGGTGGCAGCGGTCCCGCCGGGCGCCCCGCCGATCAGCCGACCAGCGGCTTGAGCTCCTCCACCGAGCGGGCCAGGGCCCGGCGCAGCTCCTTGACCCCGATGGCGGCCCCCTCGTCCTGGAGCGCCAGCAGGCGGTCGGCGTCGAGCTTCAGCTTGCGGTGGGGGGCCTTGTCGGCCTGGGCCTTGACCTTGTCGGCCACCCCGAAGCTGGCCTGGACCAGCCCGCCCAGCACCGCGATCTCGAACAGCTCGAAGGGCGGGCACGACAGGCAGGGGTCGCCGCCGGGGACGGGGATGCCCTTCTTCCAGAACAGCTTCTCCTTGAGGTAGGCCCAGATGTCGTCGTCGACCACGGCCAGGCGGTCGAACACCCAGCTCGTCACCCAGCACGGGCCCAGCCGGCGGCCCAGCTCCAGGTGGAGGGACCGGCCCAGCTCGAACACGCTGGCCCCCCGCCTGAACTCCTGGAAGCCCAGGTAGGTGAACTGGGCCTTGATGGCCTCGAAGACGATGCACCAGTCGCGCCGGCCCGGGGGGGCCAGCCAGGTGGCCACGTTGAGGAAGTAGCGGCTGATCTTGTCCCAGTCGGCCCCGCCGGCCGCCTCGATGGCCTTGATGTTCTCGTCGAACCAGTGGTGCCAGGTGGTGTCGGTGACGACCCGGCCCACGCCCGCCGGGTGGCCGTCGTAGGCGGTGACCATGGCGAAGCGCTTCTTGGGCGACGGGCCCTTCTCCAGGTTGTACGGCGGGTTGGGCGTGGTGGTGCCGTGGGCGATGACCATGGGCGCCGGCCGGCTGGCCCCGGCCATGGGGTACTCGTCGCCGGAGAGGGCGCCGAAGCTGTAGGTGGCGGTGAGGTCGATCTCGTCGTCCTCGTAGTTCCAGCCCTCGTGGGGGTGGTCGGGCATCACGTCGATGGGCCCGTGGGTCGGGTGGCACAGGATGGGGTGGGGCCGCTGGTTGACCCTGAAGATCGACACCTGCTGGGAGATCCACGGCACCCAGTCGATGGCCTGGGGCC
>JBKHXC010000560.1:0-1693 GCA_046566225.1 Acidimicrobiia bacterium | reverse complement strand
ACCCACAGCTGGGTGCCGTGGCCCTGGGCGGCCAGCCACCCGCTCGGGACCACGACGGCCAGCAGGGACGTCGGGAGCAGCAGCAGGGCGGCGCTCACCGCCGTCCACGCCCGCCCGCCGAAGCGGGGGACGGCGAAGGTGTAGGGGATCCGCAGGAACGACCCGACCAGGTTGGGCACGGCGGTGAGCAGGAACAGCTCCGACACCGACAGGGTGATGCCGATGTTGGCCAGGTTGATGACGACGATGGTCCACAGGACCCAGACGCTGAAGCCCAGGTGCTCGGCGAAGATGGAGATCGCCAGGTTGCGCCGGGCGACCCGGCGCCCGGTGGCCTCCCAGAACTGGTCGTCCTCGGGGTCCCAGTGCTCGATCCACCGCCCCCGCCGGGGGGGGCCGGCGGCGGGGCCGGGGCCGGCGCCGGCCGGCGACTTCGGGGGATCGACGATCGTGCTCATGTCGGCCTTTCGTCTGGTCGGGAGACGCCCGGCGGGAGGTGCGAGGCCTGCCCGGGGGGCTGGGCCAGACGCTAAGGAACCGACGTGTCGGCCTGGTGTGTCGGGGGTGTCGACCGCGTGAAGGGCTCCTCACGTGGCCCCCTGCCCGCCGGTGAGGCCGTGCCCGGACTGGTGCCCTGGCCACAGACCTCCGGGAAGCGAACGAATGAGGTCGAAGTACTACCGGAGGGAGGCGGCCACCCCCCGGGCCGCCCGGCGGCCCGAGCGCACGGCGCCCTCCATGTGCCCTCCTCCCACCGCCTCGGTCTCCGTCCCCGCCCACCACAGCCGGCCGCCCCACTGGGGGCCGGCCAGGGCCGGGTCCCCGTAGGGCACCGGCGCCACGTGGCGGTGCACGCCCTCGCAGGTGTACGGGTCGGCCGACCAGTCCCGCTCCAGGTACTGGAGGGGGTCGGCGGCCCGGGGCCCGAAGAGGCGCCCGAGCTGGTCGAGCACCAGCGGCACCCGCTCGGCGGGGCCGAGGTCGCGGTGGTCCACGTCGAGGGACACGAAGCCCCAGAGGGCGCCCGGCCCGCCGGGCACCGAGGCGTCGTGCACCTCCTCCAGGGGGCCGGCGTCGCTGAACGCCGAGCCCGACCAGCCGTCGTCCCGCCAGAAGGGCGCCTCGTAGACCGCCACGCACTTGAGGGCCTCGCCCATCCACGTCGGGGTGGCCTCCATGACGGCGACCACCTCGCCGGCGAGCGGGGGCGAGAAGGCGACGTCCTGGAGGGCGAGGCGGGGCGGCAGGGCGAGGACCGCCCGCCGGGCCGTGGTGCGGGTGGAGGCGCCGCCGGACTCCGACGTCACGACCACGCCGTCGCCGGCCCGGGCCAGCGCCGTCGCCTTCTCCTCGAAGCACACGCCGCCGGGCAGGCGGTCGGCCAGCCGCCCGCACAGCTGCTCGGCGCCGCCCACGAAGCGGAGGAACGCCGGCTCGGCGGGGAGGGCGACGGGGACCGGAGCGCCGGCGCGGGGCTCGTGCAGGGCGTGGCCCTCGACCGGCTGGGGGAACGCCTCCACCCCCAGCTCGGCGGCCAGGGCCCGGATCACGGGCTGGTCCGGCCAGTGCCAGGTGGCGCCCAGGTCGAACCAGCCGGCGCCGCCGTGGCCGGCCACCGTCATCGTCCGCCCGCCGGCCCGGGGGCGCGCCTCGAGGACGACCACGTCGAGGCCCCGCTCGGCCAGGTCGCACG
>JBKHXC010000559.1:0-2102 GCA_046566225.1 Acidimicrobiia bacterium | reverse complement strand
CATGGCGAACGTCGAAGCGATCGAGCGGTGCGAGTGGCCCGGGTGCGAGAACCCCAAGGCGCCCCGGGCGGTCACCGGCGGCAACCCGCCCCGGTACTGCGAGCAGGAGATCGACGGGCAGCGCCACGACGCCCGGGAGCGCTACCGGAAGTTCGGTCGCAAGGGCCAGCGCGCGCTGCCGGCGGCGCTGCCCGAGGCCCGCCCGGCCGAGGCGCTACGGGCGGAGATGGACCGCACCCAGCTGGCCACCGAGGCCCTGCTCGACGCCCTCGCCCGCTACGGCGACGCCGACGCCATCGAGGAGCGCATCGCCGTGGTGGAGCGGGAGGCGGCTGCCCGCGTGCAGGCGGCCGAGGCCCGGGCCACCCAGGCGGTGGCCGAGAACGACCAGCGCATCGCCGCCATGCGCCGGGAGGTGGCCGTGGCCGAGGCCGCCCGGGACGAGGCGGTGGCCGAGGCGGCCGCCGCCCGGGACGCCAACGCCCAGCTGGAGGACGAGGTGCTCCCCCGCCTGGAGGCGGCGGTGGCCGGCCTGGAAGCGAAGCTCGACGCCGAGCGGGCGGCCCACGCCGGCGCCCTGGCCGAGCAGGAGGCCGGCGCCGCCCGGGCCCTCGACGCCCTACGCCAGCAGGCGGATGCGCAGGTGGCGGAGGCCGAGCGGCGGCTGGTGGAGGCCGCTGAGGCGGCTTCGCGGGCCGAAGAAGCGGCTGCCCGGGCCCTGGCCGGCGCTCAGGCCGCCGAGGCGGTGGCGGCCGAGCAGCGTGAGGAGCTAGCCCGGCTGCGGGAGGCGCACGGCGCCGAGGTGGGGCGGCTGCACGACGACCTGGCGCAGGCCCGGGCGGATGCCGAGCAACGGATCACCGAGGCCCGAGGGGCGCTGGCCCGGGCCGAGGAGCAGGCGGCGGCGCGCTTGGCGGAGCGCCTGGAGGCCCTCGGCGCCGCTCATGCCGCCCAGCTCGAGGCCCGAGAAGCACGCCTGGCGGCGGCCGAGCAGCTGGCGCAGGAGCGGGCGGCCGAGCGCGACCGCCTGCAGGCCGAGCTGGTGCTGCTGGGGGAGCAGCTCCGGGCTCGGACGCCGGGCTCGGGCGACGAGCCGCCGGCCCGGCCGGCCCGGCGGCGCCGGCCGGCGGAGAGCTAGCGGCGCCGCCCAGGCGACGGAGACCAGCCCGGGCTGGGAGTGCCTGGCGGTGCCGGGCGCGGGACGGGAGCGCCCGGGAGGGGCCGGGGATAGGAGCGAGCGGACAGCGCCGCCGCCCGGGCCGTGCTCGCCTCCGCGTACTCCAGGTGGTCGGCTCCGCCGGCGGCGGTGCCGGCCCGCTCGTCGGGCGGTGTCCTCGGGTCGTCGGCCACGTGCAGGTCCCGGGCGGCAGCGGCGCGCTGGTCGTCACCCACGGCCCACGCCGCTGCCGAAGCGCCGGGGTCGCCGAGGGGGAACGGGAACGAGGTCCCGGCCGGATCCATGACGGCGAGCCCCCCAGCTCCGCCGCCGGAGCCCAGGGCGGTGGCCGCCACGGGGCGGGCGTCACGCGCCCACAGCTCAGCGAGCACCGCCTCCATGGCCTCGGCCGGCTGATGGCCCGTGCTGCGGTGGTCGTCGTAGTGGGTCATGGCCACCGGGCGCAGCCGGCGAAGGCGGGCCTCGGCGGCCGCCATGGCCTGGGCGGCCTCGGGGTCGCCGGCGGCCCACGGGCGTGCCGCGTTCCACGCGCCCAGGGCCTCGTCGACGCCCAGGCGGGAGGCGACGTCAGGATCGAGAACGCCGGCCCACGCCGGCGCGCACGTTGCCCGCCCGGCGGCCCACATGGCCGCCGCCGGCTCCTGGCCGCCGGCTCGCAGATCCTGGTAGGCACGCATGAGGTCCGGATGCAGCTCAGCCAGGCGCTGCTCGGCCCGGGCGGCCGCTCGGGCCGCATCGGCGTCGTCGGACCACGGCTGGGCGGCCGACCACACGCCGAGGGCCTCAGCGGCGGTGGCTTGGGAGGCAAAGCCATCGTCGAGGCCGGGCGACCACCCCTGGGCGGCCAGCCCACGGAGGTGCTCGTGGTGATGGGCCGCCACCTCGTTGTCGCCGGCGGCCCGGGCCTCGGCACGCTGGCGAGCGA
>JBKHXC010000558.1:0-2864 GCA_046566225.1 Acidimicrobiia bacterium | reverse complement strand
CCGTCAACGGGACCACCCTGGAGTACGAGCAGGTGGGCGCCGGGCCCACCTGCGTGGTCCTGCCCGGCTGGATCGGCGCCGACCACCGGTACCTGCGCCCCGGGCTGGACTGCCTGGCCCGCCACCTGCGGCTCGTGTACTACGACCACCGGGCCGGGTTCTCCATGGAGCAGGCGGCCGACGACGCCGCCGGGCTGGCCGGCGCCGTCGACGCCGGGCCGGTGCTGCTGCTCGGCCACCACACCGGCGCCAGCGTCGCCATCGAGGCGGCCCTGCGCCATCCCGAGCGCGTCCGCGGGCTGGTCCTGGTGGGCGCCACGCCCGGCGAGCTGGGGCGGGGAGAGAGCCTGGCGGACGGCTTCGAGGCGCCGCCCACGCCCCCCGAGGCCGAGGTGCTCCAGCGGGTCCCGCCCGGCTCCGACGCCGAGCTGGAGGCGACCATGACCGGCCTCGAACAGTTCTTCTTCCACCGCCTGGGGCGGCCGGAGGCGGGGACCACCTTCGCCCGCTCGACGTTCTCGTCGGCCGTGGCCCGCGACGCCTACATGCCGCTGGCGTGGTGGAGCGCCGTCGACCGGCTCGGCGGCCTCGACGTGCCCGCCCTGGTCCTGGTCGGCCGCCACGACGTGTTCCACGGGCCCTTCCAGTCGTCCCGCATCGCCCGCCACGCCCCCCGGGCCACGCCGGTGGTCCTGGAGGAGAGCGGGCACCTGCCGTGGGTGGAGGAGCCCGGGGCCTTCGTGGGAGCGGTGGCGGCCTGGCTGGACGCCGAGGGGCTCGCCGGCTGAGCTCGGGGGTGCTCCCTACCGGCAGGCTCGGGCGGCCGGGCGGGCCGGGCGGCGGGCCGCCGTCAGCGCGCCGGCGCCGCCGGCCAGCACCACGCCGACGAGCAGGGCGAGCACGACGGGCGGGGGGGCGGCCGGGGCGGAGACGGAGGCGGCGGCCGCCGTGTCGGCTCCCAGCACGAGGGGCGGGGTGGTGGCCGGGACGGTCGCCGGCTCGGAGGCGGGGGCAACCGGCTGGGCCGGTGCGGGCAGGGCGGCCGCCACGGGGACGGCGGCGGCGGGAGCGGGAGCGGCCACCGGGGCGGGGGCCGGCGCCGGGGCGGCCACCGGAGCCGGAGCCGGGGCCGGGGGTGCCGGGGTGGGGGCGGGGGGCGTCGGCGGCGGCGGGGCGGGGGCCACCGCCCGGGCCTGCATGAAGTTGACCGTCACGAAGAGGGCGCCGTTGGGGTTGCGGACCACGCCGATGCCGACCGAGTCGAAGCCGGCGTCGACCATGTTGCGGTAGTGGCTGGGGCTGGCCACGAAGGCGTCGTGGACGCCCCGGACCTCCATGCCCATGCCGACGTTCTCGCCCAGGCGCTGCCACTCCGCCGGGCCCTGCGACGACAGCGACCCGTTGTGGGAGATGGAGCCGGCGGCCGCCATGGCCCGGGCCCAGGCCCGGGCCACCTCGGCCAGGCCGGCGTGTTGTGCGAGGGGGCGCAGTCCCTGGGTCGCCCGCACCTCGTTCAGGCGGGAGAGGAACTCGGCCTCGTCGCCGGCAGGGTCGGCCCCTGCCGGCCGCACACCGGCCAGGGTCATCACGACCAGCGCCAGCAGCACCCCCGCCGCCAGCCTGCGCGCCTTGTCCATCGCCGGTGCCTCCCCTGGCAGGTCTGGGTGCGAGGAGGCCGGGGCCCCCGTTCGGTAGCCCGGCTGCCTTGTGGGCGGTGCGCCCCGTCAGGCCCGTGGCTTTGCGTCACCGGGTTTCGCCGGCTCTGCCGCTTCGTGGTGTCCTGGACGTGGCATCGGCACGCGGGGGCTCGCCCTTGAGGGGCCATCCCGCCCGCCGGGCCACGGCACTAGGGTCGGCCCGTGCCCGTGTCGACCGGCCCCGTGGGCCCCTTCCCGCCCGGGGCGGACCCCGAGGAGTACGACAAGCTGCGCCGGCGGGTGCTGTGGGCCATGCCCTACGGCATCTACGTTCTGGGCAGCCGGGCCGGCGACCGGCGCAACGGCATGACGATCAACTGGGTGACCCAGCTGTCGTTCGATCCGAAGCTGGTGGGCGTGGCCGTGGAGAGCGGCGCCTACACGCGCGAGCTGGTGGCCGAGGGCGGGGTGTTCAGCCTCTGCATCGTCGACCGCGGGGACCGGGCCATCGTGCGCAAGTTCACCAAGCCCGTGGAGGTCGACGTGGAGGCCGGCACGCTCAACGGCTTCCCCTTCCACGACGGGCTGACCGGAGCCCCGATCCTGGACCAGGCGGTCGCCTACGTGGACTGCGCGGTGCGCCAGCAGGTCCCCACCGGGAGCCACACCCTCTTCGTCGGGGAGGTGGTGGACGCGTCGTTCCAGAAGCCGGAGGACACGCCCGTCCTCCGCATGGAGGACACCCGGATGATCTACGGCGGCTGAGCCGCCGGGCACCCGCCGCGGCCGGCGCCTGCATCCGTGGCCGAGCCGGCCAAGGCGAGGAGGCGGGCGGGTCGCCTACGAGCCGGCCCCCCCTTCGTGTCGGGCGCGGCCGCCAGAGGGAGCCGGCCCCACGCCGATCCCGGCCCTCAGCGCTCGGCCGCCTCCCGCTGGCCCGCCCGGGCGGTGGCGAGCTTGACGGAGAACGGGATCTCGATCGCATCGCCTGAGACGGCGCTGGCCACGAGGTCGTCGAAGGCCCGGCGGATCGCCCGCTGGACGGCAGGAGGCTGTCGTCGGATCAGCGCCGAGGTGCGCACGGAGCCGTCGATGATGCCGGTCCAGACCTCGCTGCTCGACGCCGCCCGGTGGGTGAAGGTGACGGCTCGAACGTCGGCGTCCTCGAACCCGTTGGCATCGAGCAGCGCCACCAGCTCGCCGTCCTCGGCGAACCGGAAGAAGGGT
>JBKHXC010000557.1:0-3686 GCA_046566225.1 Acidimicrobiia bacterium | reverse complement strand
ACCCGCAGCCGCATGCGGCCGTTGGTGGCGGGCTCGCTCCTGGCCGGCGCCCTGCTGGGCGGCACCGGGCTGGCCGCTGCCCTGCCCGGGTCGCTGCCCGAGCGGGCCGGGTCGGTGGCCCGCCAGGTGCTCGCCGCCGCCCAGCTGGTGGACGACGAGGACGACGCCGGCAAGAAGGCCGGGCAGGAGGCCCGCAAGGCGGCCCGGGCCGCCGCCAAGGCGCAGGGCGCCCGGGGCACGGAGCGCTTCCTCGACGGGTGCACGGTGGGCGACCCGCCCGAGCCCTTCACCGGCAACCACGGCCAGTACGTCAGGGCCCACCCCGACGACCCGGCCACGCCCGACGTCAACGAGCGCCAGGTGGCCGCCGAGTCGGACTGCGGCAAGCCGCTCGTGTCGCTGGGCGGCGACGACGAGGGCGAGGAGGCGGAGGACAACCAGGCGGGCGAGGCGGAGGCCGGCCCGCCCGAGGGCAAGCTCACCGGCCCCGAGCGGGCGGCCGAGGCCACGGCCGACGCCGAGGCCCGCAAGGCGGAGGCCGGCGGGGCGCAGCCGGCCGAGACCGGGCGCCCGGAGAGCCCGGGCAACTCCGAGGGCCCCAAGCCGCCGCCCACGGCCGCCAACCAGCAGGGCTCGGAGAACCGGGCCACCGAGCGGGGCAGCTCCGACGACGCCGGCAGCTCGGCCGACCGCCGTCCCGAGGGAGTGGGCCCGCCCACGTCGGCCCCGTAGGCGGCGTGCGCCGGCGCCGGTCGGGGCCCCGGCCGGCGCCGGTCGCCGTCCGAGGGGGCGGCTACCGCCGGTCGACGGCGGCGGCCAGCTCGTCGGCCGCGACCCGCAGCGGGGGGCTGGCGGCGCCCTCGACGTAGCCCTCCTCGCCCCGGTGCCACAGCCGGATGGCGCGGCTGGCCGGGTCGGCGACGATGACCTCCTCGACGCGGAGCAGGATGGGGCCATGAGCGCCCTCGGCGACCTGGTGGCCCTGCTCGACCTGGAGCCCATCGAGGTCAACGTGTTCCGGGGCCGCAGCCCCGACGACCAGCGCCAGCGGGTGTTCGGCGGCCAGGTCGCCGGCCAGGCCCTGGTGGCGGCCGGGCGCACCGTCGAGCGGGAGCGGAGCGTCCACTCCCTCCACGCCTACTTCCTGCGCCCGGGCGACCCGTCGGTGCCCATCCTCTACGACGTCGACCGCATCCGCGACGGGCGGTCGTTCACCACCCGGCGGGTCGTCGGAATCCAGCACGGGAGGGCCATCTTCAACCTGGCCGCCTCCTTCCACCGGGCCGAGGACGGCTTCGACCACCAGCTCCCCATGCCCCCGGCCCCGCCGCCCGAGGGGCTGCCCACCTTCGCCGAGCGCCTGGCCCCCTACCGCGAGCAGGTGGGCGAGTGGTACAGCCGGCCCCAGCCCATCGACCTGCGCCACGTGGACGACCCGCCCCACGCCGGCGGCGCCGGCCGGCGCCGCCCGCCGTGCCAGCAGGTGTGGTTCCGGGCCGACGGCGCCCTGCCCGACGACCCCCTGCTGCACGCCTGCGTCGCCACCTACGCGTCCGACCTGACCCTGCTCGACTCCATCCTGCTGGCCCACGGCACCAGCTGGCTCGATCCCGGGCTGATGGGCGCCAGCCTCGACCACGCCATGTGGTTCCACCGGCCGTTCCGGGCCGACGAGTGGCTGCTGTACGACCAGCAGAGCGCGTCGGCCTTCGGCGCCCGGGGGCTGGGCGAGGGCCGCATCTACCGCCGGGACGGCGCCCACGCCGTCTCCGTCGTCCAGGAGGGCCTGTTCCGGCGACGCAGCCCCTGAGCGCCCGGTACCCTCGCCCGATGCGCCGCCCGACCGCCGTCGCCCTGGTGCTGGCCGCCGTGGCGGCGGCCTGCAACCCGGGCAGCGACGACCCCACCGTCGCCGTCGACGCCACCTCCGCCACCACCGGGCCGGCCACCACGGCGGCGCCGACCACCGCCGCCTCCGACACCACCACCACGTCCGCCACCGCCGCCCCGGCCACCACGGCCCCGCCCGCCCCGGCGGCGGGCGCCGTCACCGTCCTGGGCCAGGGCGACCCCGCCTCCATCGCCGAGGCCATCCGCACCAGCGAGTCGGCGATCCGCGACCCCGCCACCCCGCCCGGCGACCTGGAGCGCCACGGGGTGGCCCAGCAGGCCGCCTACCGCCAGCTGACCGCCCGCCCCGAGTGGATGGACGACGTCCTCGGCCGACTGCCCGCCTCCCTGCACCCGACGGTGCGGGCCAACGTGGCGGCCGGCGCCGACCTGCGGGCGCTGACCAAGCCCCGTGACGCCCTGCCGCCGTGGCGCATCGTGGCCCCCGCCCCGGCCGAGGAGCTGCTCGGGTACTACAAGGCGGCCGAGGCGGAGCTGGGCGCTCCCTGGCAGTACCTGGCCGCCATCCACCTGGTCGAGACCCGCATGGGCCGCATCCGGGGCACCAGCACGGCGGGGGCCCAGGGCCCCATGCAGTTCCTGCCCTCGACGTGGAGCCAGTACGGCGCCGGGGGCGACATCAACTCCACCCGCGACTCCATCTTCGCCGCCGCTCGCTACCTGGCCCGCAACGGGGCGCCCGGCGACATGGCCAACGCCCTGTTCAACTACAACCGCAGCGACCGCTACGTGCGGGCCGTCACCGCCTACGCGGAGCAGATGAGGGCCGACGAGCGGGCCTACCTCGGCTACTACCACTGGCAGGTGTACTACCGGATGGTCGACGGCGACCGCCTGCTCCCCGTGGGCTACGGGGGGTAGGCCGGCGGTCCGTCACGGCCCGCCGGGCATCTCCCCGGTGGACACGAAGCCGGCCCGGCGGGCGATCTCCACCGCGTGGTCGCCCAGGCGCTCGTAGAAGCGCCCGAGGAGGGCCAGGTCGACGGCGGGAGCGGTGGCGGTGTCGCCCCCGAGCAGGGCGGCGAACAGCTCGGTGCGCAGCAGGTCCAGGTCGCGGTCGGTCTCCTCGACGGCCCGGCCGGCGGCGGCGTCGCCGGCCAGGTAGGCGTCCAGGGCGGCGCCCAGCTCTCCGCTGGCCGCCGTCGACATCTCCACCACGAGCGCCCGCAGGGCGGGGCCGAAGGCGCCCTCCTCCCGCTCGAAGCAGGCCGACCGGGCGATGTGGGCCACCAGGTCGCCCGACCGCGACACCGCCTCGGTGAGGCGGACCAGGGCGGTCAGCCGGCGCAGGTCGCCGGCCATCGGCTGCTGGGTGGCGATCAGGTCGTAGGCCGCCAGCTCGGCGTCCCGGGCCCGCGCCGACCACCCGGCGGTGCGGGCGTCCACCCGCCGCCCGGCCTCGCAGTCCCGCCGCAGCCACGCCTCGGTCGCCTCGGCCAGCGAGCGCTGCACCTCGTAGCCGATGGCGACCACCGCCCGCTGGAGGGAGGCGATCCGGGCGTGGAACCGCTGCCGGCCCGGGCCCAGCCAGTCCCGCCCCGCGTCACCGCTCACCGCGCCCCCCGCCTGGTCCGCCGCCCGGCCGGAGCACCGCCGGCTCGACTCGGAACCTCTGGTTCCGAGTCGATTCTCCTCACAGACCCCCCATCGCCCCTGGCGGGGCGGCCTGCGAACGATGAGGATCGCCGGCGGCCGCTCCTTGCCGCCGAAGGCGGCCCCCCCGGCTGCCGGCCGGGAGGACAGGGCGGAGGCCGGCGGCTTCGCCGCCCGGCCGG
>JBKHXC010000556.1:0-4002 GCA_046566225.1 Acidimicrobiia bacterium | reverse complement strand
TCGTGGGCCGCATGGACCAGGGCGAGCACGAGGTCATCGGGCTCCACCTGGGCGACGGCACCGCCCTGTGGCTCACCGCCGACCACCGGGTGCTCACCGAGCGCGGGTGGGTCGAGGCCGGCGAGCTGGGCACGGCCGACCGCGTGGCCCGTCCCCGCGCCGCCCTCGGCTTCGGCGACGACCGGCCCGTCCCGCCGGAGCACGCCCGCCTGCTCGGGTACCTGATCGGCGACGGCTCGGCGGGCGGGGAGGCCCCGGTCATGCTCACCAGCGCGGCCCAGCCGCTCGGGGACGACGCCGCCGCCATCGCCCGTTCCCTCGGTTGCGACGCCCGTCGGCGGGGCGCCGAGACCAGCTTCTCCCCTCGCCGGGGCGAGCAGGACGGGGTCCTGGCCCTGGCCCGGTGGGCCGAGGTCGGGCACCCGGAGCCCACCGGGCGCATCCCGGCGCCCTTCTTCGCCCCCGGCGTGTCGGCCGAGGTCGTGGCCAACCTGTTGTCCGGCCTGTTCGAGGCCGGCGGCTGGGTCGGCCGCCGGCGGAGCGGTGGCCTGCGGGCCGGGTTCTCCGTCACCTCCGAGGAGCTGGCGCACCAGGTCCACTGGCTGCTGCTGCGGTGGGGCGTCGGGTCGTCGGTGCGGGCCCACGACCCCAAGGGCAGGCGGCGGCCGAGGGTGGCCGAGGGCCCCCCGCGCTGGGAGGTGCGGGTGAGCGGTGACGACGTCGAGGGCCTCGCCGCCGCCCTGCCGACGTGGGGCCCACGCGGCCAGGAGCTGGCGGCCGAGCTGGCCCGCCCCCGGCCCCGCCGGGACTCCCCGCGGGGCCGCCTCCCGGCCGCCCAGACCGAGCCGGTGCTCGCCTACCTGCGGGGGCGGGGGGTCACGCCCCGGTCGGCGTCCGAGCTGGCCGGCGAGGGCGCCGAGCGGGCCGGCGGGTCGCTGCGGGCGGTGCTCGGCGGGCCCCGGATCCGGCGCGACCGGTTGGAGCGCCTGGCCGCCGCCCTCGACAGCGAGTTCCTGCGCGGCGTGCTGGCCGAGGACCTCTGGTACGACCGCATCGTGGCCGTGAGCCCCGCCGAGTGGCGGCCCATCTACGACATCGAGGTGGACGAGCACCACACGTTCGTGGCCAACGACGTCGTGGTGTCGAACTGCAGCCCGCCGTTCAAGCAGTGCGAGTTCGACATCGGGTTCGGGCAGGGGATCAGCCGGGAGGGGTCGCTCATCGACGTGGGGACCAGCGTCGGCCTGGTGAAGAAGTCGGGGGCCTGGTACACCTACGAGGGCGAGCAGCTGGGCCAGGGGCGGGAGAACGCCAAGCAGTTCCTGAAGGACCACCCCGAGGTGATGGTGGAGCTCGACGACCGCATCCGCCGCCAGGTGGGCCTGGTCCCCGGCGGGGAGGAGGGCCGGCCCGGCGACGACGAGCCCATCCTCATCGGGGAGTAGCGCCTCGGCCTCGTCCGTGGACTTCTGGGCCGGCCCGGAGGAACCCGGGGCCCGGATGTCGAATTCGTACCCAGTGGCCGCCCGGCAGCCAGCCGGGCGGCGTCTGGGGGCCCTCATGGAAGTGCTCAAGGTCAGCAGCAAGTCCAACCCGAACTCCTGCGCCGGGGCGCTGGCCGGGGTGATCCGCCACCACGGGATGGCCGAGCTCCAGGTGGTGGGCGCCGGGGCGCTCAACCAGGCCATCAAGGCGGTCGCCATCGCCCGCGGCTTCCTGGTGTCGTCGGGCCTCGACGTGGTGTGCGTCCCCATGTTCGCCGACATCGAGATCGACGGCCAGAGCCGCACCGCCATCCGCCTGCTCGTGGAGGACCGGGACCGGCGCCGGCCCGCCCCCATCGACGTGCGCCAGCCGCTCACCGCCGCGGCGCCCCCGCCGGCGCCCACGCCGGCGGTGGCGCTGACCGACGCCCGCAGCTGACCCTCCCGCCGACGGCGGCAGCGGGCCGGCGCCCGTCGCCGGCCGGCGCCCACCCCGGACCGCCGCAGCGGGCCCGGCCCGCGCCGACCGGCGCCCGCAGCTCACCTTCGGGCGCCCGGCCCCCTCAGCCGGCCGCCACGCCCGCGGGGGGCACGATCACCGGTTCGTGGCGGGCGGCGAGCAGCGCCTCCATGTCGGCGGCGGGCAGGGGGCGGGCGAACAGGAAGCCCTGCCCCATGTCGGCCCCCATGGCCAGCAGCTCGGCCGCCTGGTCCTGGCGCTCGATGCCCTCGGCGACCGTCTGGAGGTTGAACGTGCGGGCCAGCCGCACGACGGCCCGGGCCACGGCGGAGTGCTCGGGCCCGCCGGTGACGCCGTTCACGAACGACTTGTCGATCTTCAGGATGTCGATGGGCAGGGAGCGCAGGTAGCTGAGCGACGAGTACCCGGTCCCGAAGTCGTCGACGGCGAGGGTCAGGCCCAGCTCCTTCAGGCGCCGCAGCTTGGCCACCGTGGCGGCGAAGTCGTGCATGAACAGGTTCTCGGTGATCTCCAGGGTCAGGTACCGCCCGTGCAGGCCGGAGGCGGCCAGGGCCTGCGCCACCTCGTCGAAGAAGTCGTCCTCCTCGACCTGGCGCACCGAGGTGTTGACGCAGAGCCGGACGGGGTCGGCGCCCGGGTACCGGCGGTGCCAGGCGCCGACCTGGCGGCAGGACTCGGCCAGGACGTGCCGGCCCACCTCCCGGATGGAGCCGCTGTCCTCGGCCACGGTGATGAAGTCGGCGGGCAGGATCAGCCCCCGCCGCGGGTGCTGCCAGCGCACCAGCACCTCGGTGCCGGTGATGCGCTGCGTGGCCAGGTCGACGATGGGCTGGTAGGCGAGCTCCATCTCGTGGCCGGTGACGGCCCGGCGCAGGTCGGCCTCCAGGTCGAGGCGGCGCATGGCGGCGTGGTGCATCTCGGGCTCGAACACCCGGTACTGGCCCTTGCCCGCCGACTTGGCCGTGTACATGGCGGCGTCGGCGTTGCGCAGCAGGGTGTCGGAGTCCTGCCCGGCCTCGCTCAGGGCGATGCCGATGCTGCCGGTGACCACCACCTCCTTGCCCTGCACCGCGATGGGCGCCAGCAGCACCGAGAGGATCCGCTTGGCCAGCACGGCGGTGTCGAGCTGCGAGGTGTTCTCCAGCAGGACGGCGAACTCGTCGCCGCCCAGCCGGGCGGCGGTGTCGCCCGGGCGCATCCAGCGCATCAGGCGGTGGCCGACCTCGGTCAGCACCTCGTCGCCGGCGGCGTGGCCCAGGCTGTCGTTGATGGTCTTGAACCCATCGAGGTCGACGAACAGCACGGCGTGGGGCCGGGCCGGCGTGCGCCGGAGCCGGGCCAGGGCCTTGTCGACGTGCTCCCGGAACAGGGCCCGGTTGGCCAGGCCGGTCAGCGGGTCGTACAGCGCCCGCCGCAGCAGGTCCTCCTCGTGGGCCTTGCGCTCGCTCACGTCCCGCACGTTGAGGACGCGCCCGCCGCCCGTGGAGCCGGCGTCCACGGCCGTGACCTCGGTGGCGACCCAGTGGCCCTGGAGGTGCGACAGGCGGAGCTCGTCGTAGGTCCGGCCGTCGGGGTCGACGGGCCGCCCCAGGAGCGCCTCGAAGGCGCCCCGATCCTCGGGGTGCACCAGGGCGGCGAGGTGCCGCCCGGTCAGCCATCCGGCGGGGCGGCCCAGCATGACGGCGGCCGAGGCGGACGCCCGCCGCACCAGGCCCCGCCCGTCGACCTCGACGGTGAGGTCGGGCGAGCGCTCGACCATGGCCTCGAGGGACCGGCTGCGCTCGATGTCCGCCGTCATGGCGGCGATGGCGTCGACGAGGGCGCCCAGGTCGTCGCCGCCGGGGATGCCGCCCGGCCATCCCACCCGGGTGGCGGCCACCGCCGAGGCCGCCTCCTCGAGCCGGCGCAGCGGGATGGCGACCCGGCGGCGAACGGTACGGGCGCAGGTGGCGCCCAGGGCGAGGGCCAGGCCGGCGGCCACCAGCGCCACGGTGGCGCCCACCGAGCCCGGGCGCAGGCTGGGGGTGGCGAGCACGG
>JBKHXC010000555.1:0-1843 GCA_046566225.1 Acidimicrobiia bacterium | reverse complement strand
CGTCGCCGTCACCACCAGGCCGAAGCGCACCACGCCGGCGCCCAGGGCTTCCTCCTCCTCGGCCTGCTGGGCTGACCGCAAGTCCACGGTGTCCCTGGCCCGGGCGATGCGGCGCTTGCCCGAGTTGAACACCGCGTTGCGGACGTCGTTGACCACCAGCGTGGTGGCCTGGCCGGGGGCGTAGGGGCGGTACAGGAGGGTGACCCGCTTGCGGGCGATCTCGGGGTGCGGCGCCAGGAGGTTTCGCAGCACGTTGGAGAACACCGCCCCGTGCGGGGCCTGGCCCATCATCCACGACACCGACACGGCACCGTCGTGGAGGTACTCCCCCGGGCGCTCCTCGGCCGACACCGGCCCGGCATCGGACCAGTCGACGCCGGCGGCGTCGGGACCGAGCTCCTCCACCGCAGTGGCCACGTCGGGGTCGTAGGCGACCCGCACGGCAGCGGCCAGCTCGGCCAGGCGCATGGCCCGCCCCTCCCGCGCCCCGGCCAGGGCCAGCCCGGCGGCGACGTCGGGCAAGCGGGACCCGATGTCGATGGTGAGGTCCTCGAGGGGGCGCTTGCCGGTGACGGTCGCCCGTGACCAGGTGAGGGCGATGCGACAGGTGGTGTGGGGCGAGCCGGCCGGGAAGGTGTCGGCGATCTCCGCCAGCACTGAGCGGGCGAGGTCGGGGGCGTCGGGGGCGACCCGGCCTTCGATGGCCCGCCGCAGGCGGGTCCCGGTGTCGGGGGCCGTCTCGATGGTGACGGCGGCGCCGACCAGTCCCGCCTCCTGGGACAGCCCGGCCAGCCACGACCCCCACCCTCCAACCCACTCGTTGACCTGGCGGGCGTCGACGAGGGTGTCGCCGTGGGGGGTGCACTCCAACACGGTGGACACGTGGCCGGTGCGGGGGTGGTGGAGCACCACGAACGGCCGGCCGTAGGCGTCGGTGGCCTCGGAGGCCTCCACCTGGGCGGCGAGGCCGGGGAGGCCGAAGCGGTGGCTCGGGGTGCGGGAGAGCGGGCCGGCCACGTACAGGTGCCGGCGGGCGTGGCGGTGCCACCGCCACGTGGCCCACTCGGCCATGCGCTCGTAGCCGCTGCGCCCCCAGCGGTCGACCCACACGACCGGCAGGAGCACGGCGCCGAGGATGAGCGCGAGGACGAGGCCGAGGCGCACCGAGGTGGCCATGGCGGCGATCACCACTGCCAGGCCGGCGAAGCACACGGCCGTGGAGACGAAGCCGAGGCGGCCGAGGCCGGGGGACTTCGGGCGCCGCCAGTTGCCGTAGGTCGGCGCCGGTGCTGGCGCCTGGGGTCGGGTCAGCGTGTCGGTCACGTGCGGTCCTCGCCCTCGACGGCGCCTTGGGCGCCGCGGGCCACGCCGGCGGCGCCGGTGGCGAAGCCGGCGGCTCCGCTCCCTGCGCCACTCGGCCCTCGGGCCGGCGGTGTGCCCGGCGGGCCGCCGGGCGCCGGCGATGCCCCGCCTGGGCTGGGAGCACCCGGAGAGGTGCCCCTGGGGCCGCTGCCCGCCGGGCCCGCGCCGCCCGGGGACCCGGACCCACCGGGTCCGCCGCTGTCCCCAGGACGCCCGCCGCCGGCGGAGCCGTTGGCTCCGGGCGGTCGGTTGCCCGACGCCAACCCGGCGGCGCCGTTTGCTCCATTCGCCCCTGCAGCACCGGCGAAAGCCATCGCCGGCGCCATACCACCCGCCAGTGCCGGTACCGCCACGGCGCCAGTGGCCAGCACGGCCCCACCGGCGATGGCGCCGCCAGCCGACGCCCCACCCACGGCCGTGGTGGCGGGAACGACCAGGCGGAGAAGCGAGGGCAGGGCCAAAATGGCGACGAACAGCAGGA
>JBKHXC010000554.1:0-1694 GCA_046566225.1 Acidimicrobiia bacterium | reverse complement strand
GGCGAACCACCGCCCCAGCCGCTCGAGGGCCTCGGGCGTGCAGCGGTAGGCCGACCTGGTGGCCATCACGACGAAGATGGCGACCAGCTCCTCGTCGCCGTAGTCGGGGAAGGCGATGGTCTTGGGGAAGCGCGACCGCAGCCCGGGGTTGGAGCCCACGAACGTCGCCATCTCGTCGGGGTAGCCGGCGGCGATCACCACGAAGGCGTCCCGGTGGTCCTCCATGAGCTTGACCAGGGTGTCGATGGCCTCCTGGCCGAAGTCCCGCTGGTCCCCCCGGGCCAGGGCGTAGGCCTCGTCGACCAGCAGGACGCCCCCCAGGGCGCCCTCCACCACCTTGCGCACCTGGATGGCGGTCTGGCCGACGAAGCCGGCCACCAGCTGGGAGCGGTCGGTCTCCACCAGGTGGCCCTTGTCGACGACGCCCAGGGTCCGGTAGATGTGGGCCAGGAGGCGGGCCACGGTGGTCTTCCCCGTCCCCGGGTTGCCGGTGAAGATGAGGTGCCGGCTGGCGTCGGCCACCGGCAGGCCCCGCTCCCGGCGCAGGTTCTGGACCTGGATGAGGTTGGCGACCAGGCGGACCTCGGCCTTGACCGGCGCCAGGCCGACGAGGGCGTCCAGCTCCTCCAGCAGCTCCTCCAGGGGCCGGGCCGGCTCGGCCGGCGCCGCCGTCGGGGCGGCGGGGGCCCCGGTGTCGGCGGCGGCCCCGGTGTCGGCGGCGGCCGCCCCCCGGGCGCCCGGGTGGGGGACCGACCAGCTCTCCATGCGGGCGAGGAGCATGGAGCGGAAGCGGTCCACCGCCTCGAGCTCCAGCCGCGACGGGTGGGCGTCGAGGGCGCACCCGGCGTGGGCCACGGCCATGGCGTCCTGGTAGTAGCGCCACGAGTGGCGCGACCCGGCTCGGTGGTCCCGGCCGACGAGGATCTCGAAGAGGGTGGAGGGTTGGTCCAGCCACCGGCGGCGGTCGTTCAGCAGGCCGGCCCGGCGCACCTCGGCCGGCCGGGCGTACTGGAGCAGGGTGTCGAAGTGGGGGCCGAAGGCGGTGACGAAGGCCCACACCTCCTCGTCGGTGTGCAGCCCGTCGGCGTCGATGAAGGCGGCGGCCAGGTTGGACGCCTCCACGGCCACGTCGGCGCCGGCCCGGCCGCTGCCGAGCCGGGCCTCGTCGGCGATGCCTTCCAGGACGGGGGCGAGGTCGGCGACGAACCGCTCCACGGTGTCGGTGAGGGGGCCGGCCACGGCCGCAGTCTGCCTCCCGCCGGACCGCCCGAGGAGCGGGAGGCCGGCGCCCAACTAACTAACCTTGTCGGCGTGACCGCCACGGGAGAGCTCGCCGAGCTGGGGCGCAGGGCGCAGGCGGCGTCGCGGGCGCTGGCCGGCGCGTCCACCGCCGCCAAGGACGCCGCCCTGCACGCCGCCGCCGACCTGCTCCTGGAGCGGTCGGGCGAGGTGCTGGCGGCCAACGCCGGCGACGTGGCCCGGGCCGGGGAGGCGGGCGTGACGGCCGCGGTGGTCGACCGCCTGCGCCTGGGCCCCGACCGCATCGAGGCCATGGCCGCCGGGCTGCGCCAGGTGGCCGCCCTGGCCGACCCGGTGGGCGAGGTGGTCGACGGCTGGACCCGCCCCAACGGGCTGCGGATCACCCGGGTGCGGGTCCCCCTGGGCGTGGTCGGGATCATCTACGAGAACCGCCC
>JBKHXC010000553.1:0-1540 GCA_046566225.1 Acidimicrobiia bacterium | reverse complement strand
GACTGGGAGGCCGTTGCCGCCGATGTCCTCGGCCCCCTCCTCCGCGTGCCCGGCCACCCGGTGGCCCTGGCCAGGTTCGGGCTCCGGGCGATGTGGCCGGCCACGGCCCTCGCTCGCCGGGCGCTGGGCTCCCCCCAGGCGCAGGCGCTGTTCACCGGCATCGCCGCCCACTCGGTCGCCGCACTCGAGCGCCCGCTCACCGCCGCCGCGGGCATGATGCTCGGAGCCGCCGGCCACGCCGCCGGATGGCCGGTCGCCAGGGGCGGGTCCCAGAGCATCGTCGACGCCCTCGTGGCCGAGCTCGCCCGGCTGGGGGGCAGGATCGAGACCGGGCGGCGGGTCCGGGTGATCGACGAGCTGCCCCGCGCCGGCGCCGTGCTCTTCGACACCTCCCCCCGCGACCTGCTGGCCATCGCCGGGTCGCGGTTCCCCGAGCGCTACCGGCGGCGCCTGGCCGGCTTCCGCCACGGCCCGGGGTCGTTCAAGGTGGACTACGCCCTCGACGGCCCGGTCCCCTGGACCGCCGAGGGGTGCCGCCGGGCGGGCACCGTCCACGTCGGGGGGACCCTGGACGAGGTTGCCCACGCCGAAGCCGAGGTGGCCCGGGGGCGCCACCCCGAGCGCCCGTTCGTCCTGGCCGCGCAGCAGTCGCTCGTCGACCCGGGGCGGGCGCCCGAGGGGCGCCACACCTTCTGGGCCTACTGCCACGTGCCGAGAGGATCGACCGTCGACGTGACCGGCGCCATGGAGGCCCAGCTGGAGCGCTTCGCGCCAGGGTTCTCCGACCTCGTGCTCGCCCGTACCGTCACCACCCCCGCCGCCCTCGAGGCGTACAACCCCAACTGCGTGGGAGGCGACATCGCCGGTGGCGCCAACGACGGGCTCCAGCTGGTCTTCCGCCCGCTGGCCTCCCCCCACCCCTACCGCACGCCCGCCCCCGGCGTCTTCGTGTGCGCGTCGTCGACCCCTCCCGGCGGGGGCGTCCACGGGATGTGCGGGTACTGGGCCGCCCAGGACGCCCTCCGCCACCTCGACGGGCTCCCCGCCGGGCCCGTCTCGGGCATTGCATGAACGGTGGTGGTGAGTGGGAGAATGGGCTCATGACGACCAGGCCGAGACGGGAACGCCCGCTCGTCGCCAAACGGGCGGCTCCGAGGGACCTGGGTGCAGGATCGGGGCCTGGACAGCGGCCGGTCGGCAGCCAGGCGCAGCGCATGGCCGCCGACCTCAAGAGCCTTCGCGCTCGGCTCGGTGGCTTCGGCAACGACCTGCCGACCACCCCCGGCGAGTGGCACGCCGCCGCCTGGGACTACGACCAGGCGCTGGTGGTGGCCGCCGCCGCCCTGGGGGTGCCCCACCCGGAGCCCGACATGGTCCTCGGCCGGCGACGCCTCACGATCGCCGAGCGCACGGTGATCGAGAAGGGCCTCGTGGCCCGCGGACTCGATCTCGGCCAGCCCCCTCGGTCCCTCCCGCCCAGCCAGCGCTGAGCCTCGGCGCCGTCGGCTCTCCGCGGCGCACGCCCGGCGTGGCCGGAACC
>JBKHXC010000552.1:0-17922 GCA_046566225.1 Acidimicrobiia bacterium | reverse complement strand
TTCACCGACCAACAGGCCACCAGCACCGTGCTCGTTCCTCCGGGCGCGCCGAACGGGGCTCCGGGGGAAGGGACCGCCGCCACTCTAGGCCGCGGCAGGGAGGCACGGCAAGGGGCGCCGCCAGGTTTCCGCCGCCGGGGCGGCGGCTACGAAGCCGGTGTGCGGAGTGCCTGGCTACTGCTGGCGGTGCCGGGCACGACGGCGCTCCTGGCGGCGATCCTGGCCCTGTCGGCGGCGGCCGAGCGGCGCTTCCTGTCGGCCCGCTCGCTCATCGTCGGCGTGGCCCGGGCCCGCCGCAGCACCCCCGAGGTCGCCGAGGTGCTCGTCGCCCGCCAGTTCGAGCGCCTGCTCCGCGAGCGGTCGCTCGGCTGAGCCACGGGCGCGGCCCACCCCCGGGGCACGGGGGTGGTGGCGCTGGGAGGTGTGAGGGCGCGGGGGCGCTACTCGACGCGCAGCTTCTTGGCCGCCACGGCGCCGAGGGCGATGAGCACGACCAGGAGGAGCAGCTTCTTCATGCCCTGAACCCTAGTAGGGTTCCCGGGCCGGCCGTGCCGGCGAGGAGGTGTCCGGGCACCTGGTGGGCCCCCCCGCCTTCAAAGCGGGTGGGACGGGTGATCCCCGTCCGGCGGGTTCGATTCCCGTCCACCTCCGCTGGAGCAGGATCGGCTCGGAACCGGGGGTCCCGAGCCGGGCCGGCGGTGCTCCGGCCGGGGCCCCACGCCCCGGCCGGGCCGATCAGACGGTGAGCAGGTCGCGGGCGCCGGTGTCGGAGCTCGGGTGGCGGAGCTTCGACATCGCCCGGGCCTCGATCTGGCGGATGCGCTCGCGGGTCAGGTTGAAGTGCTCCCCCACCTCCTCGAGGGTGCGGGGCTCGCCCCGGTCCAGGCCGAAGCGCAGGCGCAGGATCTCGCGCTCGCGCTCGTCGAGGGGGCCGAGGAGCCGGGAGATCTCGTCGGGCAGCAGCGACGTCGCCGCCACCTCGAAGGGGGACTCGGCCGAGCGGTCCTCCACCACGTCGCCCAGCTCGGCGTCGCCGTCCTCCCGCAGCGGCTCGGACAGCGAGAGCGGCTCGGCGGCGAAGCGCAGGGCCTCGGTGACCTTGTCCTCGGGCATCTCCACCTCGGCCGACAGCTCCGACAGGGTGGCCGGCCGGCCCAGCTTCAGCTCCAGGCGGGCCCGCGCCTTCTGGAGGCGGGCCAGGGTGTCGCCGGCGTGGACGGGGAGGCGGATGGTGCGCCCGGTGTTGGCGATGCCCCGGGTGATGGCCTGGCGGATCCACCAGGTGGCGTAGGTGGAGAACTTGAAGCCCTTGCGCCAGTCGAACTTCTCCACGGCGTGCATGAGGCCGAGGTTGCCCTCCTGGATGAGGTCGAGCAGGGGCAGCCCCGACGCCTGGTACTTCTTGGCGATGGAGACGACGAGGCGGAGGTTCGACTGGACGAAGGTGCGCTGGGCGTCGTCGCCCACCTTGAGGTGGCGGCGCAGCTCGCGGCGGCGGGGGGCGGGCAGGGCCTTGCCGTGCGCCTCCAGCTCCTGGCGCGCCGAGTTGCCGGCCTCGATGGCCTGGGCCAGCCGCACCTCGTCGTCCTTGGTGAGCAGGGGGTACTGCCCGATGTCGGTGAGGTAGAGGCGGACAAGGTCTTCCTCGTCCCGCTCGACTCGCTCCTTGGCCACAGTCCCCAAACCCTTCATCCGTCGGCGCCACGAGGCCCTGGCACGGTCCGGCGCCGAGAGCGAAGTCATTCCCCCTCCTGGAAGGGAATGGATGGAACACGTCTCTCTTCACCATACCGGCGGAGTCAAGGGACCCATTCCGCCGGCGCCCACCTCAGGGTTCGACGCCTGCGGGCCATCCCCTGCCCGCCGGATCGGCCGGTACGGGGGGCGGCGGCGGCCGCCGCCGGCGGGCCAGCGGGACCTCGGCCACGACGATGCCGGCCAGGATGACCAGGCCGCCGGCCACGCCCCGGGCGCCCAGGCGCTCGCCGGTGGCGTGGCCCAGGGCGGCGGCGACCACCGGCTCCAGCATGAGCAGCAGCGACGTGCGGGTCGGCCCCACCCGCCGCTGGCCCCACACCTGGAGGGCGAAGGCGAGGGCCGAGACGGCGGCACCGGTGAACAGGGCGGCGGCCCACACCCGGGCCGGGAACCGGTAGCCGCCCAGGAACGCCCCGGGGACGAGGCACGCGGCCCCCACCACCAGGACCTGGACGGCGGTGAGCGCCGAGGTGTCGAAGCGGGGGGCCAGCTCGGCCAGCAGCACGATGTGCACGGCGAAGGCGACGGCGCAGCCGAGGGTGAGCAGCTCGCCGCGGCCCGGGCCGGCGCCCTCGCCGGTGAGCAGCACCAGGCCGGCGGCGGCCACCGCCACGCCGGCGAGGGTCGCCGGCCGCGGGCGCCGGTGCAGGACCAGGGCCGAGATGAGGGGCACGATCACCACCAGGAGGTAGGTCACGAACGCCGACACGGGGGCGGTCGTGTACCGGAGGCCCGCCGTCTGGAGCAGGTAGCCGGCCAGCAGGACGAGCCCGCACACCGCTCCCGCCCGCCCCACGCCGGCGCCCGGGGCGGCCGCCCCCCGCCGGAGGGCGAAGGGCGCCAGCACGGCGGCGCCGACGACGAAGCGCACGGCCAGGAAGGGGACGACGCCGGCCTCGGCCACCGCGTCGCGCACGACCACGAAGGTGGTGCCGAACAGGACGGCCGCGACGAGCACCGCGGCGTGGGCCCGCCAGGCGCCGGCGGCGGCCGGCGGTGGCGCCGCCGTCAACCGCGGTAGCGGTTGGTGATGGGGACGCGGCGGTCCTTGCCGAACGCCTTGGGCGTCACCCGCACGCCGGGCGGGGTCTGGCGCCGCTTGTACTCGGCCAGGTCGACCATGCCCACCACCCGGCGCACGACCTCGGCGTCGAACCCCGACTCGACCAGCTCGGCGGCGGTCAGGTCGCGCTCGACGTAGGCCTCCAGGATCGGGTCGAGCACCTCGTAGGGGGGCAGGGTGTCGTCGTCGCGCTGGCCCTGCCTGAGCTCGGCGGAGGGCGCCTTGGTGAGCACGGTGCCGGGGATCACCTCCCTCCCGGCCCGCTCGTTGGCCCGCCGGGCCAGGGCGTAGACCAGCGTCTTGGGCACGTCCTTGACCACGGCGAAGCCGCCGGCCGTGTCGCCGTAGAGCGTGGAGTAGCCGACCGCCATCTCCGACTTGTTGCCGGTGGTGAGGACCATCCAGCCCATCTTGTTGGACAGCGCCATGAGCACCGTGCCCCGGATGCGGGACTGGAGGTTCTCCTCGGTGATGTCCTCCGGCCGGCCGCCGAAGGAGGGGGCCAGCATGTCGAGCAGGGCGGCGTGGGCCGGCTCGATGGGCACCACCCGCAGGTCGATGCCGAGCGCCTCGGCCAGCAGGCGGGCGTCGTCCCTCGACCCCTCGCTCGAGAAGCGCGACGGCATGGAGACGCCGTGCACCCGCCCCGCTCCCAGGGCGTCCACGGCCACCGCCGCCACCAGCGACGAGTCGATGCCCCCCGACAGGCCGACCACCACGTCGGTGAACCCGTTCTTGCGGACGTAGTCGCGCGTGCCCAGGACGAGGGCGGCGTGCACCTCGTCCACCGGGTCGAGGGCGGGCGCCACCGCGGCGTGGAGGCGCCCGTCCCGGGGGGCCGGCGCGTCGGTGACGACGACGGCGTCCAGGGCCGGCGCGCTGGTGCGTCCCGGGGGTCGACGAGGCGCTTGCGGAACACCGGCTGGACGTCGAGGTCGACGACGAGGACCGCCTCGTCGAACTGCGGGGCCGACGCCACGATGCGGCCGTCGGCGTCGAGCACCATGGACGCGCCGTCGAAGACCAGCTCGTCCTGGCCGCCCACCTGGTTCACGTAGACGAGGGCGCAGGAGGAGTCCGCCGCCCGGGTGGCGAGCATGCGCTCCCGCTCGCCCACCCGCCCCCGGTAGAAGGGCGAGGCGTTGAGGTTGAGGACCAGCTCGGCGCCGCCGGCCGCCTGGTCGGCGATGGGCCCGGCGGGCGCCCACGAGTCCTCGCAGATGGAGACGCCGCACGGCACGCCGGCGATGGTGAACAGGCGCAGGGGCTCGCGCCCGGGGCTGAAGTAGCGCTGCTCGTCGAACACCGCGTAGTTGGGCAGCACGCGCTTGTGGTAGGTGCCCTGGACGGCGCCGAAGGCGCAGACGGCGGCGGCGTTGAAGAGGTCGCGGCGCCGGTCCACGAAGCCCACCACGGCGGCGCAGCGGCCGGTGCGGGCGGCCAGCTTGTGCAGCGCCTCCAGGTTGTCCTCCACGAAGCCGGGCTTGAGGAGGAGGTCCTCGGGCGGGTACCCGGTGATGGCCAGCTCCGGGAACACGGCCACGTCGGCGCCCGCCGCCTCCGCCTTCTCCAGGGCGGCCAGGATGCAGGCGACGTTGCCGTCCAGGTCCCCGACCACCACGTTGACCTGGCACGCCGCGATCCTGATCCGGCCCACCCCGCCAGCCTACGGGGCCGGCGCCGCACCGGGCTGGGGCTGCCGGCCGTTCGAGGGTGCCAGACTCGCCCCGTGGGGGATCGAGTGGTTGACCGGTCCGTCGACCGGGCGGTGGAGCGCTCGGCGGCGCCGGCCGCGGTGGCCATCGCCATCGACGCCATGGCCGACGCCCACCCCGGCCTGCGGGAGCGCCTGGAGGCCGACCCCGCCCTGCTGCGCGCCGTTGTGGCGGTGACCGGGGCGAGCCGGTTCCTCACCCGCCTGCTCGTCTCCGACCCGGCCGCCCTGGGCGTCCTGTGCGACCTCGAGGCCAGGCCTGCCGTCGACGCCCCGACCGTGGGGCGCCTGGCGGCGTGGAAGCAGCGCGAGCTGCTGCGCATCGCGGCGCGCGACCTGGTCGGCGCCGACGCCCTCGAGCAGGTGGGCGCCAACCTGGCCTCCCTGGCCGACGACGTGCTGGAGGCAGCATGGCGGCTGGCCGGCCCGGGCGCCGCCGGCGTGGCCGTCATCGGCATGGGGAAGCTGGGCGGGCGCGAGCTCAACTACGCCAGCGACGTCGACGTGATGTTCGTGGGCGAGGGCGACGCCCGCCCGGTCATGGAGCACGCCCGGGCCTGCTTCCGCGTCGACGCCGACCTCCGCCCCGAGGGCCGCAGCGGCCCGCTGGTGCGCAGCCTGGCCTCGTACGAGGCCTACTGGGACCGGTGGGCCAGCACCTGGGAGTTCCAGGCGCTGCTCAAGGCCCGGGCCGTCGCCGGCGACCCCGCCCTGGGCGAGGCCTTCCTGGGCGCCGCCGCCGAGCGGGTGTGGAGCCGGCCCTTCGGGGCCGACGAGCTGCGCGAGGTGCGGGCCATGAAGGCCCGCACCGAGGCGCTGCTCGCCCGCCGCGGGCTGCTCGACCGCGAGGTCAAGCGGGGGCGGGGCGGGATCCGCGACGTGGAGTTCGCCGTCCAGCTCCTCCAGCTCGTGCACGGCCGCACCGACCAGGCCCTGCGGTCGCCGAACACCCTGGTCGCCCTGCGGGAGCTGGCCGAGGCCGGCTACGTCGACCAGGACGACGCCGCCGCCCTGGCCGACGCCTACCGCTTCCTGCGCGCCGTCGAGCACCGCCTCCAGCTGGTGGAGGGCCAGCAGGTCCACGCCGTGCCCACCGACGCCGGCACCCGGGCCCACCTGGCCCGGGTGCTGGGCCAGCGCGACGACGCCGCCGCCACCGCCCTGGGCCGCTTCGACGCCGCCCTGCGCCGCCACCAGGCCACCGTGCGGTCGATCCACGAGCGGCTCTTCTTCCGGCCCCTGCTGGAGGCCTTCACCGGGGCGTCGCCCATGGCGCCGGAGGCGGTCGAGGCCCGCCTGGCCGCCTTCGGCTTCGCCGACGCCGTTCGGACCCGCCAGGCGCTCGCCGAGCTGACCCGGGGGTTGACCCGCTCGTCGCGGCTCATGCAGCAGATGCTGGCCCTGCTGCTGGGCTGGCTCTCCGAGTCCCCCGACCCCGACCTCGGCCTGCTCGGCCTGCGCACGCTGGCCACCGGCCGGCACCGCACCGCCCAGCTGGTGGCGGCGTTCCGCGAGTCACCGGATGCGGCCCGCCGGCTGTGTCTCCTGCTGGGCACCAGCCGCCTCCTGCTCACCGGCTTCGAGCACCACCCGGAGCTGATCGCCACCCTGGGCGAGGGCGACGCCCTGGCCGCCCGCAGCCGGGCCGAGCTGTTCGAGCGGGCACGGTCGTCGCTGGCCTGGCGGGAGGCGCCCGCCCAGCGCCGCACCGGGCTGTACCGGCTGGCCCGGGCCGAGCGCACCCTCGTGGCGGCGCGCGACGTGCTCGGCCTGGCCGACGTCGAGGCCACCTCCGGTGCGCTCACCGCCCTGGCCGAGGCGGTGCTCGACGCCGCCCTGGCCACCGTCGAGCCGGCCGTGCCCTTCGCCGTCGTCGGCATGGGCCGCTTCGGCGGCGCCGAGCTCTCCTACGCCAGCGACCTCGACGTGGTGTTCGTGTACGACGGCGACGCCCCCGGGGACTTCGCGGCGGCCGAGCACGCCGCCGAGTCCCTGCTGCGCTTCGTCAAGGGCGACACCCCGGCCGAGCGCATCTTCGACATCGACGCCGACCTGCGCCCCGAGGGCCGCGGCGGCCCCCTGGCCCGCAGCCTCGGCAGCTACCGGGCCTACCACCGGCGGTGGGCCCTGACCTGGGAGCGCCAGGCCCTCCTGCGGGCCCGGTTCGTGGCCGGCGACGCCGCCCTGGGGGCCCGGTTCCAGGCCCTGGTCGACGAGGTGCTGTGGGCCCGGCCGCTGGGCGACGACGACGTCAGGGAGATCCGGCGGATGAAGGCCCGCGTCGAGCGCGAGCGGATCCCGCCGGGCGACGACCCGCAGTTCCACCTCAAGCTCGGGCGCGGCTCGCTCTCGGACGTGGAGTGGACGACCCAGTTGCTCCAGCTGCGCCACGGCGTGGCCTCGCCCGGGACCATGGCCGCGCTGCGCCGGCTGGCCGAGGCCGGCGCGGTGGACAGCGCCGACGCCGCCGTGCTGGGCGAGGCGTACCGGTTCTGCGAGCGGGTCCGCAACCGCTGGTACCTGGTGAAGGGCTCCGGGGGCGACGCCCTGCCCGCCCGGGCCGACCAGCTGGCCCGGCTGGCCCGCAGCTTCGACACCAGCCCCACCGCCCTGCGCGAGCAGTACCGGCGGGTCACCCGCCGGGCCCGGCGGGTGGTCGAGCGCCTCTTCTACGGCCTCGGGGCCTGATCGGGGCGGCCCGGGCGCCGAATTCGGGCTCACGTCGGGGCCCCAACAGGGCGATACCTCCCTGTGACCCCGCAGCCCCCTCCCGCGCCCGACGCCCCGCTCGTCACCTTCCCGGGCGGCGCCCTGCCCGCCCCCGAGAGCCTCCGGCGCCGGCTCCTCATCCGCTCGGTGGCGGTCGCCGCCCTGGTCGTGAACGTCGCCTACGTCGCCTGGCGGGCCACGGCCACCGTCGACCTCGGGGTGTGGTGGGTGTCCGTGCCCCTGCTCCTCCTCGAGGCCCACGCCGTGGTGGGCCTGGGCCTGTTCGCCTTCTCGCTGTGGGACGTCGGCGCGGTGCGGCCGGCGCCGCCCCGCCTGTCCACCGACCGGCGGGTCGCCGTGCTCGTGCCCACCTACGACGAGCCCATCGAGGTGCTGCTGCCCACCGTGGCCGCCGCCGTGGCCCTCCGGCCGGCGCACGACACGTGGGTGCTCGACGACGGGGACCGGCCCGCGGTGCGCCGCCTGGCCGAGCGGCTGGGGGCCCGCTACCTGGCCCGCCCGGACCACGACCACGCCAAGGCGGGGAACGTCAACCACGCCCTGGCCTCGATCGACGCCGACCTGGTGGCCGTCCTCGACGCCGACCACGTGGCCGCCCCCGGCTTCCTGGCCAACACCCTGGCCTACTTCGACGACCCCCGGGTGGCGGTGGTGCAGACGCCCCAGGACTTCTACAACCTCGACTCGTTCGAGCACGAGGCCCGGCGCAGCCGGGGCGAGGCCGACCTCTACAACGAGCAGGCCCTGTTCTACCGGGTCCTCCAGCCGGGCAAGAACCGCTGGGGCGCCGCCTTCTGGTGCGGCACCGGCGCCGTGGTGCGGATGGCGGCGCTCCGCCAGGTCGGCGGCGTGGCCACCGAGACCGTCACCGAGGACATCCACACCACCATCCGCTTCCACCGCCGGGGCTGGCGCAGCGTGTACCACAACGAGGTCCTGGCCCGGGGCCTGGCCGCCGGCGACGCCTCCCAGTACGGGGCCCAGCGCCTGCGATGGGGGACGGGCGCCATGCAGGTGCTGCGCACCGAGAGCCCGCTGTGGTGCCCGGGGCTGCGGCTGGGCCAGCGGCTGGCCTACGCCGCCACCCTCCTCGGGTGGTTCGACGCCTGGCGCTCGCTGGGGTACCTCCTCGTGCCGGTGGTCGTCCTGGTGACGGGGGCCGTCCCCATCCGCACCGACCCGGTCGTCTTCGCCGCCGCCTTCGGGACCAGCTTCGCCCTCCAGCGGGCCGCCATCGTGCTGCTCTCCCGGGGCCGGGCGCCGCAGCTTCTGACCTCGGTCTTCGAGCTGGTCCGCATGCCCGCCAACCTGCGGGCGACGCTGACCCTCCTGCGCCGCCGGGAGCGGGCCTTCCGGGTCACCCGCAAGGGGCGGGTGGGCGACGACCGCCGGCGGGCCCCGGCGCCGGCGCTGCTGTGGGCGCTCCTGGGCGCCGGCGTGGCGGCGGGCGCCGTCTTCGTCCTCACCGTGGCCGGGCTGACGCCCGTCGACTACGAGGTGCGCTGGGCGGCCTACGGGGCGGCGGGCTGGCTGGTCGTCAACACCGGCCTGCTGGCCGCCGCCATCGCCCGCATCCGGGCCGGGCGCTTCGCCGGCGAGCGCCGGGCCAGCGTCCGCTTCGACGTCGACCTGCCCGGCTCGCTGGCGGGCGTGCCCTGCCGCGTCCGGGACCTGTCGCTGACCGGGGCGCGCGTCGTCGTCCCGGCCGGCGCCGGGCGCCCCACGGGCGGCGAGCTGGCCGTGGAGGGGCTTGCCGCCCGCCTGCGGGCGACCGTGCGCTCGACCCGGCCCCTGGGCGACGGATCGGTGCTGGCCGGCCTCCAGTTCGACGACGGCCAGGACGCCCAGCAGGCGGTGCTGGCCCTCGCCCTGTTCAACACCCGCGACGTGCCCCGCCTGGTCGCCTGGGCGCCGCCGGAGCCGGCGCCGGCCCCCGCCGCCGTCACCGCCGCCGCCGGCGTCCTGCCCCCGCCCCCGGCGCCCGCCGGCCCCCACCCCGGCGCCCGCCGCCCGGGGGCGCTGCCCCGGGGCGCGGGCCTGGCCGGCTGACCCCCCCGCCGCCCACCGGCCCGCCGCCGGGGCACAATGACGGCGCCGGGAGGCGGCGCCCCCGCGTGACGGCCGGCTGGAGGTGGTGGTGAGCGCCGAGCGACGGCAGGACCGGGACGGGTGGCGCACGCTGGGCGAGGACCCCGACGAGCGCTTCACCTTCGCCAACGAGCGGACGTTCCTGGCCTGGAACCGCACGGCGCTGGCCCTCGTCACCGCCGGCCTCGCCATCACCCAGCTCCTCCCCGACTTCGCCGTCGCCGGCGGCCGCCAGGTCGTGGGCCTGCCCCTCATCGCCCTCGGCGCCGTGATCGCCGTCCTCAGCTACCGCGAGTGGGTGGCCAACGAGGTCGCCCTGCGGACCAAGGCGCCGCTGCCCCCCTCCAGGCTGCCGCTGGTGGTCACCGGGGTGCTGGGCGTGATCGGCGTCCTGGCCTTCGTCCTCGCCGTGCTGGGCCGGGCCGGTTGAGCGTCGACGGGGACGACGGCCTGGCCGCCGAGCGCACGTCGCTGGCGTGGGGGCGGACCAGCCTGGCCCTGCTGGGATGCGGCGCCGCCGTCCTGCGGGGCGTGCCCGCCGGGGCGGGGGTCGAGGCCAGCCCGGCGGCCGGCGCCGCCATCGTCGCCCTGGCCGGGGTGCTGTGGCTGCAGAGCCTCTGGAACGACCACCGCCGCCGGTCGGCGGCCGCCGCCGGCGACCCGGCGCTGCGGGCGGCGACGGTGCGCGGCATGGCCCGCGCCACCGGGCTGGTGGCCGCCGCCTCGCTCGTCCTCGTCGTCGCCGGCCAACTCCCGAGTAAATAGGTCACCGTTCCGGTGACCTATTTACTCGGGGTCGGGCGGGTCGAGCGCTAGGCGGCGGTGACGGTGACCGTGCGGGTGGTCGTGGTGACGTTCCCCTCGTCGTCGGTGGCGACGAAGGTGAACGTGTGCGTGCCGGGGAGCGGCTCGAGGCCGCTGCTGTCGTAGGTGCAGGTGGCCGAGGGCGTGCCCGTCCCGCTGCACGACGGGGCGTTGAGCACCGGCGCCACCCCGTCGAGCAGCACCACCAGGCCGGCGATGGTGCCGTCGTCGGTGGCGGTGACGGTGTAGTGGACGTTGGAGCCCACGGCGACGGTGGCGCCGTCGGGTGTGCTGCCGGCGCCGAGCTCGATGGCGCTCGCCACCGCGCTGGACGCCGCCCCGCTGGCGTTGCCGGCCACGTCGGTGACCGCACCGGCGGTGACGGTCAGCGTGGTCGTGCCCGCCTCGACGACCGGCGTCGCCAGGGTGACGTCGATGGTCGAGTCCGACGTCCCCGTGCAGGCCGCGAGCGAGACCACCGCCGGCGCCCCGGCCAGGGCGGCGAGGAAGTCCGACGCCGCCACCGACGAGCACAGGAGGGGCTCGTCGAAGGCGGCCACCACGGTGGCGCTGCCCACGGTGGCCTCGATGTGGACGAGGGCGGGGGCGTCGGCGTCGTAGAGCACGGAGTTGTCGGTCGACGTCGACGCCGTGTTGGCGTTGCCGGCGGCGTCGGCGGCCACGCCGGCGCCCACGCTCGCCACCACCGTGCCGCTGGTGGTCATGCCGCTGACGGCGACCTCGTAGGTCGTGTCACTGCCCGTGACGACCGCCGTCTTGGTGCCACCCGCCGTGCCGCCGATGGTCACGTCGGCGTCGGTGAACCCGGTGACCGGCTCGCTGAACACCACCGTGAACCGGATCGGGTCGGAGTTGGTCGGGTCGGCCTGGTCGTCGGCCCGGTCGACGGTCACCGTGGGGGCGGTGACATCGAAGGTCACCTCGTTGTCGGTCGACGTCGAGGCGCCGCTGAGGTTGCCGTCGGCGTCGGCGGCCGCGCCGGCGGCGATCGAGGCGACGACCGTGCCGGTGGTGGTCATGCCGCTGATCGACACGCCGTAGGTCGGGCCGGTGCCGGTGACGGTGGCCGTCTTGGTGCCGCCGGCGGTGCCGCCGATGGTGACGTCGGCGTCGGTGAAGCCGGTCACCGCCTCGCTGAACACCACCGTGAACTCGAACGGGCCGGCGTTGGCGGGGTCGGCCTGGCCGGCGGCCTGGTCGATGCTCACCGTCACGTCGGTGGTGGCCGCCGTGGTGTGGGAGGCGGCGGCGGCGGCGTTGCCGGCCACGTCGGTGACGCTCCCGTCGGTGTCCACCAGGCTCACCACGACGGTGGCGCCGCCCGAGGGAGCGGTGTCGAGGGCCAGCTCGACGGTGGCGTCCGCCGCGCCGGCGCAGTCGGCGGCGGAGACGGCGGCCGGGTTGGCCGCCACCGTGGCCAGGAAGTCGACGGCGGCCACGGTCGAGCACAGGACCGGCTCGCTGAACGAGGCGGTGACGGTGGTGCTGGCCATGGTGGCGGCGACGGAGTCGAAGGTGGGGGCGGTGACGTCCCAGGTCACGGTGGCGTCGACCGACGTGGAGGCCGTGCTGGCGTTGCCGGCGGCGTCGGCGGCCGCGCCGGCGGCCACCGAGGCGACGACGGTGCCGGTGGTGGTCATGCCGCTGACCGCGACCTGGTAGGTCGGGCCGGTGCCGGTGACGGCGACCGACTTGGTGCCGCCGGCCGTTCCCCCGACGGTGACGTCGGCGGCGGTGAACCCGGTCACCGCCTCGCTGAAGGTGACGGTGAAGTCGACCGGGCCGGTGTTGACCGGGTCGGCCTGGCCGGCGGCCTGCTCCACGGTGACGGTGGGCGCGGTGGCGTCGAAGGCCACCGAGTTGTCGGTGGACACCGACGCCGTGTTGGTGTTGCCGGCGGCGTCGGCCACCACGCCGGCGGCGATCGACGCGGTCACCGTCCCCGGCGTCGTCATGCCGCTGACGGCGACGTTGTAGGTCGGGCCGGTGCCGGTGACGACCGCCGTCCTGGTGCCGCCGGCGGTGCCGCCGATGGTCACGTCGGCGGCGGTGAACCCGGTCACCGCCTCGCTGAAGGTGACGGTGAAGTTGACCGGCGACGTCCTGGCCGGGTCCGCCTGGCCGGCGGCCTGGTTCACCGTCACCGACGGCTTGTTGGTGTCGACGGCCGGGACCCCCGGGGTGGCCGCCATGGCGACGATGGGCCGGTTGAGGGTGATGCCGCCCGTCGACCCGAAGAAGCCGGCGTCGCCGAAGCTGAAGATGCCGCCGTCGGAGGCGACCATCCAGTAGCCGTTGCCGGTGGGGCTGGCGGCCATGGCGACGACCGGCATGTTGAGCGCCCGGCCGCCCGTGGAGCCGTGGAACCGGGCGTCGCCGAAGGCGAAGATGCCGCCGTCGGACGCGACCAGCCAGTAGCCCTGGCCCGAGGCGGTGGCCGCCATGCCCACGATGGGCCTGGTCAGGCTGATCCCGCCGGTGGACCCGAAGAAGCCGGCGTCGCCGAAGCTGAAGAGCCCGCCGTCGGAGGCGACCAGCCAGTAGCCCTTGCCCGAGGCGGTGGCCGCCATGCCCACGATGGGGCGGTTCAGGGCGATGGCGCCCGTCGAGCCGTGGAAGGCCGCGTCGCCGAAGCTGAAGATCCCGCCGTCGGAGGCGACCATCCAGTAGCCCCGGCCCGACGAGGTGGCCGCCATGCCCACGATGGGGCGGTTCAGGGCGATGGCGCCCGTCGAGCCGTGGAACGAGGCGTCGCCGAAGTTGAAGATGCCGCCGTCGGAGGCCACCTCCCAGTACCCCCGGCCCGACTTGGTGGCGGCCATGCCGACGATGGACCGGTTCAGGGTGATGGCGCCGGTCGAGCCGTGGAAGGAGGCGTCGCCGAAGCTGAAGATCCCGCCGTCGGACGCGCTCAGCCAGTAACCCTTGGACGGCGCCGTCGCCCCGGCGGCCGGAGGCGTCGCGTACCCGAGCGCGGCGACGAGCCAGGCGGCGACCAGCACCACGCTGGTCAGCAGGGCGGCCGCGACGGGGCGGCGGGAACGGACGTCGTCGTGCATCGGGATCGTGCTCCTCTCCTGGCATCGCCAGGTGCGTTGGTCGCCGAAAGGCCCTGCGGGGAGGTTCATCGGCGGGAGGGACGCGTTCATGACGAAAATCGTGCTCCTGCCCGAACGGGCGACTTGCGCACCGTGCGATCGGTGCCGGCCTCCCCGACGAAGCGCCCGAACCACCCCGACCGTACCACGGGCGCCGGCGGCGAGAACCCGTCCGTAAACGAGAGCAGCCCCGGCCCAGGGCGGGTGGGGCTGAGGCTGCTCATCGTTTTCCCCTTCGAGGGGACCGTCGGATTCTCCTAGATGGTCGGGGCTGTCGTCAACTGGCGGCCCGGTGAGGGAGCAGAACCCGCGTCGCCGGTACCGCTTCGGGGTCGAGCCTCAGTCCGCCTCGGTGATCGTCACCGACTCGATGACGACCCTCTCCTTCGGGGTGCCGGCGCCCGGGGACCCGACGGCGTCGATGGCCGCCACCACGTCGAGCCCCTTCACCACCTTGCCGAACAGCGAGTACTGCGGCGGCAGGGCCACCCCCGAGGGGCCGCTGATGACGAAGAACTGGCTGCCGTTGGTGTCGGGGCCGGCGTTGGCCATGGCCAGCGACCCGACCTCGTAGCGGCCCGGCTTGGGCAGCTCGTCCTCGAAGCGGTAGCCGGGGCCGCCCCGCCCCGTCCCGTCGGGGTCGCCGCCCTGGAGCACGAAGCCGGGGATGACCCGGTGGAAGTGGATGCCGTCGAAGTAGTGGTAGCGGGCCAACACCACGAAGTTGTTCACCGTCTTCGGCGCGGCGACGGGGTCGAGGGCGATCACCATCGTCCCCTTGGTGGTGGCCATCTCGGCCGTGTAGCGCTTGGCCGGGTCGATGCACATGGGCGGCGGGCCGTCGAAGCGGCGCCTCTTGGGGCTGGAGCCGTCGGCGGCGGGGCAGTCGGTGGGCACGGTCTCTAGCGCTCCTCGATCTCGATCTTCTCGATGGTGACCAGCTCCCTCGGGGCGCCGCCCAGGCAGGCCTGGTCGCCGGGGGCGCAGGGCTGGTACAGGGCGGCGATCGCCTTGGCCACGTCCAGCCCGGCGGTGATCCGGCCGAACGTCACGTAGGTGCCCTGGCTGTCGAGGGCCGAGGCCTTGGGGCCGGTGACCATGAAGTACTGGGCCGAGGCGCTGTCCGGGCCCTGGCTGCGGGCCATGACGACGTCGCCCTCGGCGTAGGTGAACCCGCTGCCCTCGTCCTCGATGTTGTAGCCGGGGCCGGGGTCGCTGATGGTCTGGGTCTTGGGCGATCCCGTCTGGAGGATGTCGATGCTGTCGTCGATGCGGGTGATGACGGTGCCGTCGTAGTAGTGGTAGCGGGAGAGCACGACGTAGTTGTTGGCCGTCTTCGGCGTCCTGGTGGTGTCGAGGGTGATCTCGATGTCGCCGTGGCTGGTGGTCAGCGTGGCCACGTAGGTCTTGGCCGGGTCGATGCACATGGGCGGCGGCTCGCTCGGGAACCGGTCGACGCGCGGCGAGCTGCCGTCGGGCGCCGGGCACTCCCACTCCTCGAGCTCGGCCCCGGCCGGGACCGGCTCGCCCTTGGGCGGCCCCTCCTCGCCGCCGTCCTCGCCGGCGGTGGTCGTGGTGGTGTCGTCGGCCGCCACCTCCTGGTCGTCGTCGCCGTCGCCGACGAAGAACACCGACACGACGAGGGCCACGACGACGGCCACGACCACGCTGGCGAGCAGGCGCTTGCGGCGCTGCTGGCGGGCCTGCTCGGCCCGCATGGCCTCCAGCCGGGCCTGGCGTCCCTGCTTCTTCCGCTGGCGCTTGTCGGTTGGCACCCGGGCAAGGTAGCGCTTCGACCTCATTCGTTCGCTTCGCTCACTCCATTCGGTCGAGTTGGTCGTGCTCCGGCGGGCGAGCGGAGCTCGCGCCGCCTCCGCCCCTGTCCTTTCCGGTGTCCGCAGCCGGAGAGACCGCCTGCGGCGGCGAGCGCGGCCACGGACCCTGCCGCTGCGAACGCCGCGGAGGTTGATGGCCCGGGCGGTAGCCGGACGGTCGGCCGCCGCTACGCTCGCCCGATGCCCCTGGTCGTGCAGAAGTTCGGCGGCACCTCGGTCGCCGACGCCGAGCGCATACGCGCCGTGGCCGACCACGTCGCCCGCACCGTGCGGCGGGGCAGCCAGGTGGTGGTGGTGGTCAGCGCCATGGGCAAGGAGACCGACGAGCTCATCCACCTGGCCGACCAGGTGGCCGACGCCCGCCCGGGCCGCGAGATGGACATGCTCATCACCGCCGGCGAGCGCAAGAGCATGGCCCTGCTGTGCATGGCGCTGGTGGACCGGGGCTGCCCGGCGTCGTCGTTCACCGGCAGCCAGGCCGGGCTGGTCACCGACACCGTCCACACCCGCGCCAAGATCCTCGAGGTGCGCGGCGACCGCATCCGCCAGGCGCTGGCCGCCGGCCACGTGCCCGTGGTGGGAGGCGCCCAGGGGGTGTCCACCGCCCGGGACGTGACCTTCCTCGGCCGCGGCGGCTCCGACACCACGGCAGTGGCGCTGGCCGAGGCCCTGGGGGCCGACGCCTGCGAGCTGTACACCGACGTGTCCGGGGTCTTCTCGGCCGACCCGGGAGTCGTGCCCGCCGCCCGGCGCATCGGGGAGCTGGGCTACGACGAGATGCTGGAGATGTGCGCCGCCGGCTGCCCCAAGCCGGAGATGCGGTCGGTCGAGTACGCCCGCACCCACGGGGTGCGCCTCCACGTGCGGTCCAGCTTCACGTGGGAGCCGGGGACGTGGGTCGTGTCGGGCGAGGAGGTCGAGGCCAGGAGGAAGGAGGCGGGGTCGATGGAGCAGGCGATCGTGTCGGCGGTGGTGCACGACACGTCGGAGGCCAAGGTGACGGTCACCAACGTCCCCGACAAGCCGGGCATCGCCGCCAAGCTGTTCCGCTCGCTGGCCGGCGAGCACGTCAACGTCGACATGATCGTGCAGAACGTGTCGTTGGGCGGCACGACCGACATCTCCTTCACCGTGGAGAAGGCCGACCTGCCGGTCGCCCTGAAGGTGTGCCGGGCCCATGCCGACGAGATCGGCGCCGCCGACGTCATCGCCGACGCCGCCATCGCCACCGTCTCGCTCGTCGGCGCCGGCATGAAGACCCACCCCGGCATCACCGCGACCATGTTCGAGACGCTGGCCGGCGAGGGCATCAACATCGAGATGATCTCCACGTCGCCCATCCGCATCAGCTGCGTGGTGCGGGCCGATGCCGTGGAGCGGGCGGTCCAGGCCCTCCACGCCGCCTTCGGCCTCGGGTAGGGCCGGCCGTACACTGGCGCCCATGAGAATCGGAGTCGTCGGAGCCACCGGGATGGTCGGCGAGGTCATGCGGTCGATCCTCGCCGAGCGCTCGGTCCCCGCGGACGAGGTCCGCTTCCTCGCCTCGGCCCGCAGCGCCGGCTCCGGCCTGCCGTGGAGGGACGGCGACGTCGAGGTGGAGGACGCCGCCACGGCCGACTACTCGTCCCTCGACCTGGTGCTCATGTCGGCCGGCGCCACCCTGTCGCGTGAGCTGGCGCCCCGCATCGCCGCCGCCGGCCCGGTCGTCGTCGACAACTCCTCGGCCTGGCGGCGGGACCCCGACGTGCCCCTGGTCGTGCCCGAGGTCAACGCCTCCGACCTCGACTCCATCCCCAAGGGCATCGTCGCCAACCCCAACTGCACGACCATGATCTGCATGCCGCCGCTCAAGGCGCTGCACGACGAGGCCGGCCTGACCCGGCTGGTGGCGTCCACCTACCAGTGCGTCTCCGGCGGCGGCCGGGCCGGCGTGGCCGAGCTGGACGACCAGGTGCGGGCGGTGGCCGACAAGGCGGCCGAGCTCACCTGGGACGGGGCGGCGGTGGAGTTCCCCCCGCCGTCCAAGTACATCGCGCCCATCGCCTTCAACGTCATCCCCTTCAACTTCAGGTACGAGGAGGACGACGAGACCGACGAGGAGCACAAGTTCCGCAACGAGAGCCGCAAGATCCTGGGCCTGCCCGGCCTGCGGGTGTCCGCCACCTGCGTGCGGGTGCCGGTGTTCACCGGCCACTCCGTCAGCCTCAACGCCGAGTTCGAGCGGCCCCTGTCGCCCCAGCGGGCCCGGGAGGTGCTGGCCGACGCGCCGGGCGTCGCCCTGGTGGACGTCCCGACGCCGCTGGTGGCGGCCGGCGCCGACGCCTGCTACGTGGGCCGCATCCGCCGCGACCCCGCCGTCGAGTCGGGGTTGGCGCTGTTCGTCTCCGGGGACAACCTGCGCAAGGGGGCGGCCCTCAACACCGTGCAGATCGCCGAGGCGCTGCTCGCCCGCATCTGAACGCCAACCACCACCGGGAGGTCCATCCATTGGCCGACGACGTCAGGCGCGTGAAGGGGAAGGTCGAGGAGGCGGTGGGATGGGCCACCGGCGACCGGGAGGTCGAGGCCAGGGGCCGGGTCGAGGAGGCAACCGGCCGCCCCGCCGGCGACGACGAGGTCGAGCAGGCCGAGGAGGAGGTCCGCGAGGACCACGGCGACGTCTGATCCGGCCGCCCCGTCATGGCCGGGGGAGTCGTAGCTCCGAGCCCCTGCGCGTCGGGTGGAGCTCGGTGAGCTCCACCAGCCCATTGTGGTGTCGCCCGGCCGCCGGCGGGGAACACGGGGGGCATGGAACTCCTGCTCATCCTCCTG
>JBKHXC010000551.1:0-2862 GCA_046566225.1 Acidimicrobiia bacterium | reverse complement strand
AGCTCGACGGTGTCCCGCACCTCCTCGACGACCAGCGGCCGGCCCTGGACGACCTCGCACGGGATGGCCGCCGTCTCGAAGGTGAAGGCGTCGTTGTCCTCCCGCTGGCCCGCCTGCTGGATGGCGATCCAAACGACCACGCAGGCGGCGATGAGGACCACGGTGACGACCGGAGTGGTGCTCGTCGGGTTGTCGTCCTTGAGGGGGATCACGTCGGGGCGAGGCTAGTGGCGCGTGCGCTCCGTCCCGTGCCGCCTAGGTGAGTCGGCAGAAAGTGCCGGTTTCCGAGGTCGTTCGCTGCATGGTGGGCGGACGCTGTGTGGTGGCCGGCTGTGGGCGGCGAGCCGACAACCACGGCTGTGGGCGCCAAATGGCCGTGACAGCGGCGAAATCGATGCGACGGGTCCCCCTTTCCCCCTCACGCTCCAGCAACGGGGGCTCCTGCGAACGCGTCGAGTACGCACAGCCGCTTGAAGTTGGCCACGCTTGCCGCCAGCAGCGCCTGCAGGCGCGTGCGTTGTCGGCCCCGATAGCGGGCCTGGCGCATGCCCAGGTCCTGAAGGTGGTCGATCTTGCGCTCGACCTTGCAGCGGCGGCGAAGCAGCGCCTTGGTCTCGGGCTCGGCCTGGGCGGCCCGGGCGGCGGCGATGCGATCCTCGTGGACCCCCACGCGGATGGTGCGCCCGGCCTTGCCACCGACGCACTCCGGACGCAGGGGGCAGCCGGCGCAGGTCTCGGCGGGGAACACGAACATCGCCGCCGGCCGGCCCTTGTGGTCCGTGATCGGCCGGGCGTCGCTGGTCACCTCGCCGGCCGGGCAGGTGACCTGGTCGGGCTCGATGAAGAAGTCGGTCTTGGGGAAACGACCGGCGTTGGCCACCGGCGGGACCTTGGCCACCAGTTCGGCGCCCAGGTCCTCGACCGCCTGGCGCACGTCGCCGTCGGAGTAGGCCATGTCGCCCACCAGCGTGGTGATGACGATGCCGGGGATCTGCAGGATCTGGCCGAGCAGGGGGGCGGCCCCCTCGCCGTCGCTGGCGTTGCCGGCCCGCACGTCCACGCCGAGGACCAGCTCGGAGTCCTCGTCGGTGACCACGTCGAGCTTGTGGCCGTCGAAGCGCCGGGAGGCGGACTTGCGGCCGTGGCGCATCTCGGGGTCGGAGTGCGACACGATCCGGTCGGTGGCCACGCCGTTTCGGATCCGGGGCCTGCCCTCCTCGTCCGACTCGGTGTCTTGGTCCACCACCTGGGCCAACAGGCCCACCGGCTCGGCCACCGCCGCGTCCTCGACGCCGTCGAGGTCGTCCACCACCGCCCGGGCGGCGGCCACCAACTCGCCCAGGTGCGCCTTGCGGGCAGCCGGGTCGTGCCAGTCGATGTCGGGCTTGGGGCCCGAGAACGATGACGCCGCGTCGCGAGCCTCGGCTCCCAGGCGCTCGCCGGCGGCGCGCACCGCCTTGTTCAAAAAGCCCCGGATGAGCTCGTAGGTGTCGGCCACCGCCCCGGCCCCGCGCACGGGGGAGGAGTCGATGATGGCGGTGAGCGGGCCTTTGAGCACCTTGGCCTCCACCGCCTTGGCCAACACGTTGTCGAACACGGTGGCCTCGGACTCGTTGACCACCAGGCGCGAACGCATGAGCGAGAAGGTGGTGGCGCCGATGCCACCGAAGTCGTCGTCGACCCCCATGGCCGCCTTCCAGTCGGCGTCGACCCGGGTGCGCCTCGACGTCTCGGCGTCGCAGGTGCGGTCGTGGGTGGCGCACAACATGGCCCGGACCATGATCGACGGCGGGATCGACGGCCGGCCCATGCGGGGCGAGTACAGCGCGGCGAAATCGTCGTCGCTCACGATCTCGTGGCCGTGGTCGGCCAGGCGCTCGTAGAACGAGCCCTTCGTCACCAGGTGACGTCGCACCACGCGAGTCTCGAGGAGGGAACCTTGCGGATCGACCCGACCGAGCACACCGGCCTCCGGGGAAGTGGAGAACTACGTCCGTGTAATTCTCCCAGACCGACTCACCGGTCGCGAGTACCCGGACCGACTTTCTGCCGACTCACCTAGGCGAAGGCGGGGCGGCCCGCCGGACGGCGGACCACGACCAGGGCGCCACCGAGCAGCGCGGCGGTGGCGAGGAGCGCCACCTGGAACGGCGTGACCGGCTCACGCCCGCGGCTCACGGCGGCCGCCGGGCGGGTGGCGAGGGACACCGGAGCGGCCGCGACCGGCTCGACCGGTGCCGCGGCGACCGGCACGGGCTCGACTGGGACGACCGGCGTGGCGGCCGGAACGGCGGGAGCGGGGGCCGGGACGGCGGCGGCCACGGGCGCCGGGACAGGAGCCGGCGCCGGGGCGGGGGCCTTGGCCGGGACCGGGGCGGGGACGGCGACCTTCACCGGCGCGGGCGCCGGGGCCGGCGCGGGGGCGGCCGGGGCGGGGGCCGGCGCGGCGGCGGCCTGGACCTGCATGAAGTTGACGGTGACGTACAGCACGTTGTCGGCGTTGCGGACGACGCCGATGCCGACGGAGTCGAACCCGGCGTCCACCATGTTCTTGTAGTGCGAGGGGCTGGCCACGAAGGCGTCGTGCACCGACTGGACCTCCATGCCCATGCCCATGTTCTCGCCCAGGCGCTCCCACTCCGACGGGCCCTGCGACCCCAGGGAGCCGTTGTGCGAGATCGAGCCGGCAGCGGCCATGGTGCGGGCCCATGCCCGGGCGACCTCGACCAGTCCGGTGTGGGTCTTCAGCGCCTTGAGGCCCTTGGCGGTCCGCAGCCCGTTGAGGCTGCTCAGGAACTGCGCCTCGTCGCCGAGCGTGTCGGCGGACGCCGGGCGGGCGACCACGAGGGTCAGCGCCACCAC
>JBKHXC010000550.1:0-3540 GCA_046566225.1 Acidimicrobiia bacterium | reverse complement strand
ACCGGGTCGGCGTGGCCGACCGCGTCGAGGCGCTGGCCGCCGAGCTGGAGGACACCCTCCGCCTGTCCGGCCCCGAGGTGACCAGCCAGGCCATCGGGCTGGCCGTGCTGGAGCGGCTGCGGGTGATCGACGAGGTCGCCTACCTGCGCTTCGCCAGCGTCTACAAGGGGTTCACCGACGCAGGCGACTTCGAGCGCGAGGTGGGGCTGCTCACCAAGGCCACCGAGCCCAAGCGGCGCGACGAGTCCCCGGCCTGACCAGCCGCCGGCGGCTCCGCGACGCCCCACGCCGCGGTGCGCCGGGGGTCTCGGCCGCGTCGCTAATGTTCCGGGGGCGCCCGGGCGGGGGGCTCGAGCCACCGAGCAGGAGGAGCCGTCGATGCGGGTTGGGGTGCTCACCGGTGGGGGCGACTGCCCCGGGCTGAACGCCGTGATCCGGGCCGTGGTGCGCAAGGTGGAGCGGGGCCACGGCGGCGAGCTGGTCGGCTTCTGCGACGGGTGGCGGGGCGTCATCGAGGGCCGGACGGTGCCCCTGGACGTGGAGCGCTGCCGCGGCATCCTCCCCCGGGGCGGCACCATCCTCGGCTCGTCGCGGACCAACCCCTACAAGACCGACGGCGGCGTGGAGCGGGCGAGGAAGACGCTGGAGTCGCTGGCCGTCGACGCCCTGGTGGTCATCGGCGGCGAGGACACCCTCGGCGTCGCCGCCCGGCTCTCCGACGAGGGCGTCCCCGTGGTCGGGGTCCCCAAGACCATCGACAACGACCTGTCGGCCACGGAGCTGACCTTCGGGTTCCACACCGCCGTGCAGATCTGCGTGGACGCCATCGACCGGCTGCACACCACCGCCGAGTCCCACGACCGGGTCATCGTCTGCGAGGTGATGGGCCGCCACGCCGGGTGGATCGCCATGTACGCCTGCATCGCCGGGGGCGCGGCCGAGATCCTCATCCCCGAGCAGCCCTTCGACGTGCAGGAGATCGCCGATCGGGTCATGGCCCGCCACGACCAGGGCCGGTACGCCACCATCATCGTGGTGGCCGAGGGGGCGACCCCCACGGAGGGCACGGCGTCGGTCCAGTCGGGCGAGCGGGACCAGTTCGGCCACGTGCGCCTGGGCGGCGTGGGCAACGTGGTGGCCCGCGAGCTCGAGCGCCTCACCGGCTTCGAGACCCGGGTGACGATCCTCGGCCACATCCAGCGGGGGGGCACGCCCACCGCCTTCGACCGGGTCCTGGCCACCCGCTTCGGCATCGCCGCCGCCGATGCGGTGGCCCGCGGCGAGTTCGGCCGGATGGTGGCCCTCCAGGCCGACGAGATCGTCCTGGTGCCGCTGGCCGAGGCGGTGCGGGAGCTCAAGACGGTCGACCCCGGCCAGTTCCGCCGGGTGGCCATGCCCTTCTTCGGCTGACGGGCTGGCGGGGCCGCAGCCCCTCAGCGGGGCGGCCGCCCGGCGATGAGGTCGAGCAACGGGCGGTAGAGGTGCGGAGGGGCGGCGACGGTGGTGTCGTCGGCCAGGAGGGCGACGACCGCCCCCGCCTCGGCCGCGATCAGCATGCCGGCCGCCCGGTCCCAGGGCTGGAGCCCCCGCTCGTAGTAGAGGTCCACGCGCCCGAGGGCCACCCAGCACAGGTCGACCGACGCCGCACCGGCCCGGCGCAGGTCGCGCACGTGGGGGAGCACCCGCGCCACCACCGCTCCCTGGTCGACCCGCGTCGAGGCCTCGTAGCCGAAGCCGGTGGCGAGCAGGGCCACGCCCAGCTCGGGCGCCCCCGTCACCCGCAGCGACCGCCCGTTGCACGCCGCCCCGCCGCCCCGCACGGCGGTGAACGTCTCGCCGTGGGTGGGGTCGTGCACCACGGCGGCGACCACGTCGCCGCCGTGCTCGGCGGCGATCGACACCGCCCAGACGGGGAAGCCGTAGAGGTAGTTGGTGGTGCCGTCGAGGGGGTCGACGATCCACCGCACCCCCGACGTGCCGGCGCCGCTCAGCCCCCCCTCCTCGCCCAGCACGGCGTCGTGGGGGCGGGCGGCCAGGAGCGCCCCGGTGATCAGGGCCTCGCTGGCCCGGTCCACGGCGGTGACCATGTCGGTGCCGCTGGTCTTGGTGCCGACGTCGCCGGCGGCGCCGCCCTGCCCCCGCCGCAGGAGCTCGCCGGCGGCCACGGCCGCCTCGCAGGCCAGCGCCACCAGGTCGCCGGCGTCGGGCAGGGGCTCGGCGGGCGAGGTGGCGGCGGGCACGGGCCCAGTCTCGCGCCCGCCCGCCGTCCCGTAGCCTGGCGGGCGATGACCGGCGGCGTCGTGGACCTGCGGTCGGACACCGTGACCCGCCCCACGCCGGCCATGCGGCGGGCCATGGCCGACGCCGAGGTGGGCGACGACGTCTACGGCGAGGACCCCACCGTCAACCGCCTCCAGGAGGCCTACGCCGCCCGGGTGGGCAAGGAGGCGGCGCTGTACGTCCCGAGCGGCGTCATGGCCAACCAGCTGGCGCTGCGCGTCCTGTGCCGCCCGGGGGCGACGGTGGTGGCCGGCGCCCGCCAGCACGTCGTGGTCTACGAGCACGGTGCCGCCGGCCGCAACGCCGCCGTCCAGTTCCACGCGGTGGACGACGCCGACGGCACGGTGGCGCCCGAGGACGTGGCCTGGGCGGTGGAGGCGGCCGGGCACCACCACCCGTCGCCCGGCCTGGTGTGCGTGGAGAACACCCACATGCCGGCCGGCGGGAGGCCCTACCCGCTGTTCGCCCTCAAGGCCCTGCGGGTGGCGGCGGGCGACCTCCCCGTGCACATGGACGGGGCCCGCCTGTTCAACGCCGAGGTGGCCACCGGCGTGCCGGCGGCCGCCTTCGCCGCCGAGGCCACAACGGTGATGTCCTGCCTGTCCAAGGGCCTGGGCGCGCCGGTGGGGTCGGTGCTGGCCGGCCCGGCCGGAGTGATCGAGGAAGCCCGGCTGGAGCGGGCCCGCCTGGGCGGGGGCATGCGCCAGGCCGGGGTGATCGCCGCCGCCGGGCTGGTGGCGCTGGAGGCCATGGTCGACCGCCTGGCCGACGACCACGCGCGCGCCCGGCGGCTGGCCGAGGCGGTGGCCGACCGGTGGCCGGACGCCGGCTGCGACCCGGCCGCCGTCGTGACCAACGTGGTGGTGTTCCGGCACCGGGACCCGGCCCGCCTGGTGGACCACCTCGGCGGCCACGGCGTGCGGGCCGGCACCATCGCTCCCGGGGTCGTGCGGCTGGTCACCCATCACGACGTCGACGACGAGGGCGTGGCGCGGGCGTGCGCGGCGCTGGCGTCCGCCCCTTAGGAGGCCCGGTGGCCGCACCCGCCCCTGACACCCCCTCGTCGGTGCTCGCCGTCTACGCCCATCCCGACGACCCCGAGGTGTCGTGCGGCGGCACCCTGGCCCGGTGGGCGGCCGCCGGCGCCGAGGTGCACGTGGTCGTCTGCGCGGCGGGGGACAAGGGCTCGTCCGACCCCGCCGCCCGGCCCGAGGAGCTGGCCCGCCGGCGGGCGGCCGAGGTGGAGGCGGCCAACGCGGT
>JBKHXC010000549.1:0-8905 GCA_046566225.1 Acidimicrobiia bacterium | reverse complement strand
GGCGGTTGGTGGCCGAGGTGGCGGCGGTGGTGGTGGGGGAGCGGCACCGCCTGCTGGAGCGGCTGGCCCAGCGCATCGCCGACGCCGTCCTCGCCGACCAGCGGGTCACCGCCGTCACCGTGGCCGTGCGCAAGCTCCGCCCGCCGGTCCCCTTCGACCTGGCCACCGCCGGCGTGCGCGTCACCCGGCGCCGCTAGATGCGTCGACCTCGTTCGTTCGCTTCGCTCACTCCGGGGAACTGAGCGGGCGGCGGTGCGCGCCTTCCTGGCCCTGGGGTCGAACGTGGGAGACCGCCGGGAGCACCTGCGCCGGGCGGTGGCCGGCCTGGCGGGCGTGGTGGCCGTCTCCGGCGTCTACGAGACCGACCCGGTGGGGGGGCCGCCGGGCCAGGCCCCCTACCTCAACGCCGTGGTCGAGGTCGACACCGAGGCGTCGCCCCGGGAGCTGCTGGAGGAGGCCCGGCGGCTGGAGCAGGCGGCGGGCCGGGTCCGCGGCGAGCGCTGGGGGCCCCGCACCCTGGACGTCGACGTGCTGGTGGTGGGCGACCTGGTGGTGGACGAGCCCGACCTGCGGGTGCCCCACCCCCGCATGCGGGAGCGGGCCTTCGTCCTCGTCCCCCTCCACGACCTGGCCCCCGAGGTGGCCGGCCCCCGCCCCCACGACCCCGGCGTGCGCCCCGCCGGCGCGCTCTGGTAGCGGGACGGGACCCTCCAGGGCCCCGATCGGCGACCAGAAGGACCGGCCCCCCGGTAGGGTGGGGGCCACGAACGGCACCCCGGACGGGGGCCGGAACGTGGGGAAGGACGCGGTGGAGCTCTTCGACACGGTCGCCGCCTTCCGCGCCGCGCTCGACGCCGAGCGGGCGGCGGGGCGCACGGTCGGCCTGGTGCCGACCATGGGGGCGCTGCACGACGGGCACCTGTCGCTGGTGCGCCGGGCGGGCGCCGAGTGCGACGCGGTGGCGGCCACGATCTTCGTCAACCCGCTCCAGTTCGGCCCCGCCGAGGACCTGGCCACCTACCCCCGGGACCCGGCGGGCGACGCCGCCGTGGCCCGGGCGGCCGGCGTGGCCCACCTGTTCGCGCCCACGGTGGCGGAGATGTTCCCGGTGACGCCGCTCACCACCGTGCACGTGGCCGTGGTGACCGAGGGCGGCGAGGGGGCGGCCCGGCCCGGGCACTTCGACGGCGTGGCGACGATCGTGGCCAAGCTGTTCGCCGTCGCCGGCCCGTGCCGGGCCTACTTCGGCGAGAAGGACTGGCAGCAGCTGCGGGTCGTGCGCCGCCTGGCCGCCGACCTGTCGTTCCCCGTCGAGGTGGTCGCCTGCCCCACCGTGCGCGAGCCGGACGGGCTGGCCCTGTCCAGCCGCAACCGCCACCTGTCGGCCGACGAGCGCCGGGCCGCCGCCGTGCTGCACCGGGCCCTGCGGGCGGGGCGGGCCCGGGTGGCCGAGGGGTGCACCGACGCCGAGGCGCTCCGCCGGGTGGTGGCCGGCGTGGTGGCGGCCGAGCCCCTGGCCCGCCTCGACTACGCCGAGGTGGTGGCCGACGGGCCGGCGCTGCGCCTGCTGGTCGCCGCCCGCGTCGGCGCCACCCGCCTGATCGACAACCTGGAGGCGCCCCTGCCATGAGGCGGCAGATGCTCAAGTCCAAGATCCACCGGGCCACCGTCACCGGCGCCGACGTGGACTACGTCGGGTCCATCACGGTGGACGCCGGCCTGCTGGCCCGGGCCGACATCCGCGAGCACGAGCAGGTCCACGTCCTCGACCTCGACAACGGCGCCCGGCTGGTCACCTACGCCATCGCCGGCGGCCGGGGCGAGGTGTGCGTGAACGGGGCGGCCGCCCGGCTGGTGCGGCCCGGCGACCGGGTCATCGTCCTCAGCTACGCCGACTACGAGGAGGCCGAGCTGGAGGCCCACGCCCCCGTGGTGGTCCACGTCGACGGGCGGAACCAGCCGGTGGCCGCCGGCGCCGCCCGGTAGCCTCGCCCGGTCGTGGACCTCGACCTGCTGGTGCTCGGCTCGGGCGTGGCCGGGCTGTCGGCCGCCGTGCGGGCGGCGCTGGAGGAGCCGGGGCTGCGGGTGGGGGTGCTCACCAAGGCCGAGCTGGCCCAGACGGCGACCCGCTGGGCCCAGGGCGGGGTGGCGGCCGCCCTGGGCGGCGACGAGGACTCCACCGACCTCCACCTGGCCGACACCCTGGCCGCCGGCGCCGGGCTGTGCGACGTGGACGCCGTGCGGGTGCTGGTGGACGAGGGGCCCCGCCGGGTGAACGAGCTGATCGGCTTGGGCGCGGTGTTCGACCGCAACCGGGAGGGGGAGCTGCTCCTGGCCCGGGAGGGCGGCCACTCGGTGGCGCGCGTGGTCCACGCCGGGGGGGCGGCCACCGGCGCCGAGATCGAGCGGGCCCTGGTCGACGCCGTGCGGGAGACGGCGGCGGCCGTCCTGGAGCGGTGGTTCGCCCTCGACCTGCTGGTGGCCGGCGGCCGCTGCCGGGGCGTGGTCGCCCTCGACGAGGCGGGCGAGCGCCGGGAGGTGCGGGCGGCCCACGTGCTGGTCGCCACCGGGGGGGCGGGCCAGCTCTACGCCGTCACCACCAACCCCCTGGAGGCCACCGGCGACGGCGTGGCCATGGCCCTGCGGGCCGGCGTGGCGGTGGCCGACGTGGAGTTCGTGCAGTTCCACCCGACGGCCCTGCACCACCCGGCCATGCCCCGGCCCCTGCTCTCCGAGGCACTGCGGGGCCACGGCGCGCTCCTCCGCGACGCCCGCGGCCGGCGCTTCGTCGACGAGCTCAAGCCCCGGGACGAGGTCAGCCGGGCCATGATGACCCTCATCCTGGAGCAGGGCGTCGAGCACCTGTGGCTGGACGCCACCGGCCTCGACCGCTTCGACGAGCGGTTCCCCACCATCGCCGCCTCGGTCCGGGCCGTGGGCCTCGACCCCACGGCCGACTGGCTGCCGGTGGCGCCGGCCGCCCACTACGTCACCGGCGGCGTGGTGACGGACCTGGACGGGGCGACGGCCCTGCCCGGGCTGTGGGCGTGCGGGGAGGCCGCCTGCACCGGGGTGCACGGGGCCAACCGGCTGGCGTCCAACTCGCTGCTGGAGGGCATGGTGTTCGGGCCCCGGGTGGTGGAGGCGGTGCTGGCCGGCAAGGAGGGCGCCGGCGCCACCGGCGCCATGCGCGACGTCCTGGGCGCCCCGCCCGGGCGGTCGCTGTCGCTGCCACCGGTGGGGCGGGGCGGCCGGCCGGCCGCGGCGAGCGCGCCGGGAGGCGAGGCGGTGAAGGCCAGGGCCGTGCTCCAGCAGGCCATGACCGACGGCGCCGGGGTGCTGCGCTCGGCCGGCTCCCTGGCCCGGACGTCGGCCGCCCTCGACGCCCTGGCCCCGGCCGGCCCGCAGGACCCCGAGCTGGCCAACCTGGCGCTCGTCGCCCGCTGCCTGCTGCTGACCGCCGCCGCCCGGGAGGAGACCCGGGGGTGCCACGCCCGCACCGACTTCCCGGAGGCGAGACCGGGCCCGGCCCACCGCCTCGTGGTCACGTGAGGGCCGGCGCCCACCCCTTCGACCCGCCGCCGGCCGCCGTGCGCGAGGTCGTGTCCCGGGCCCTGGCCGAGGACGTCCTGCCCATGGGGGACCTCACCGCCGCCCTGCTCGACGCCGACCTGGTCGCCACCGCCTCGGTGGTGAGCCGGGCCGCCGGCGTGCTGGCCGGGTCGGCCGGCTTCACCGAGGCGTTCGCCCAGGTCGACCCGGGCGTGAGCGTGCGCTGGGCCGCCGAGGACGGCGACGCCGTCCACCCGGGAGCCGAGGTGTGCCGGGTCGCCGGCCCCCTGGCGTCGATCCTGGTCGCCGAGCGCACGGCGCTCAACCTGCTGTGCCACCTGTCGGGCGTGGCGTCGCTCACCCGGCGGTTCGTGGACGCGGTGGGGACGTCGTCCACCCAGGTGCTCGACACCCGCAAGACGCTCCCCGGCCTGCGGGCGCTCCAGAAGGCGGCGGTGCGGGCCGGCGGCGGCTTCAACCACCGGGCCGGCCTGTCGGACATGGTGCTGGTGAAGGACAACCACCGGGCCGTGCTCGGCATCGGCGAGGCGGTCGCCCGGGCCCGCCAGCGCTGGCCCTTCCGGCCCGTCGAGGTGGAGTGCGAGACGGTCGACCACGTGCGCCAGGCGGTGGCGGCCGGGGCCACGGCCGTGCTCCTGGACAACATGGCGCCGGCCCAGGTCCGCCAGTGCGTGTCCGAGGTGGCGGGCCGGGCGCTGACCGAGGCGTCGGGCGGCGTGACCCTGCGCACGGTGGGCGCCTACGCCGCCGCCGGGGTGGACTTCGTGTCGGTGGGCGCCCTCACCGCCTCGGCGCCGTCGCTCGACCTGGGCCTGGACCTGGGGGCGTAGTGCTCCTCGCCGTCGACACCGGCAACACCCAGACCGTGCTCGGCCTCTTCGACGGCGACGTGCTGGTGTCGCACTGGCGGATGGCCACCAACCCCGACCGCACCTCCGACGAGCACGCCCTGGTCATCTCCCAGCTCCTGGACCTGGAGGGCCACGCCCCCGAGGTGGCGGTGACCGGCATGGCCGTCTCCTCCACCGTGCCGACGGTGACGGCCACGCTGCGGGCCATGAGCCGGCGGTGGTTCCCGGTGCCGACGGTGGTCATCGAACCCGGCGTTCGCTCGGGCGTCGCCATCCTGGCCGACAACCCCAGGGAGGTGGGCCCCGACCGGGTCGCCAACACGGTGGCCGTGTCGGCCCTGTTCGGCGGTCCGGCCATCGTCGTGGACTTCGGGACGTCCACCAACTTCGACGTGGTGTCGGCCCGGGGCGAGTACCTGGGGGGCGCCATCGTCCCCGGCATCGAGATCAGCCTCGACGCCCTGTTCGCCCGCGCCGCAGCCCTCCGGCGGGTCGAGCTGGTCGAGCCCCGCAGCGTGATCGGCAGGACGACGGTGGAGTGCATCCAGTCGGGCGCCCTGTACGGCTACACCGAGCTGGTGGACGGGATGTGCCGGCGCATCCGGGCGGAGCTGGGCGAGTGCACGGTGGTCGCCACCGGTGGGCTGAGTGGACTCATCAGCCCGCTGTCCGCCACCATCGACCACCACGAGCCGTGGCTGACGCTGCACGGGCTGCGCCTCGTGTTCGAGCGCAACACCGTCGACGAGTAGGCGCCCCGTGGCCGACATCCCCTACCGGTTCGAGCGCGACCGCGACGCGGCGTCGCTGCACGCCGAGTTCGCCGCCCTGGAGCCGGGCGCCGAGACGGGCCTTGCCGTGTCGGTGGCCGGTCGCCTCATGCTGCGCCGCGACCAGGGCAAGCTGGCCTTCGGCACCCTCCAGGACTCCAGCGGGCGCATCCAGCTGTTCGCGCGCGACGGCCGCACGCCGCGCTTCGAGGCGTTCTGCGCCCTCTCACTCGGGGACTGGGTGGGGGTGCGGGGCGAGGTGGCCAGGACCCGCCGCGGCGAGCTGAGCGTGATGGTGGACGAGTGGGCGCTGCTGGCGGAGGCGCGCCGCTCCTTCCCCGACAAGTGGCACGGGCTGGCCGACGTGGACACCCGCTACCGCCAGCGCTACGTGGACCTGTGGGTGACCGAGGAGTCCCGGCGCACCCTGCGGCTGCGCAGCCGGGTGGTCAGCGGGCTGCGCCGCTGGCTGGAGGAGCGGGGGTTCGTGGAGGTGGAGACGCCCGTGCTCCACCCCGTCGCCGGCGGCGCCGCCGCCCGCCCCTTCGTCACCCACCACAACGCCCTCGACGCCGACCTGTACCTGCGGGTGGCCACCGAGCTGTACCTCAAGCGCCTGGTGGTGAGCGGCTTCGAGAAGGTGTTCGAGGTGGGCCGCACCTTCCGCAACGAGGGCCTGTCGCCCCGCCACAACCCCGAGTTCACCATGGTGGAGCTGTACGAGGCGTACGCCGACTACGGCGACATGATGCGCCTCACCGAGGAGCTGGTGGCCCACCTGGCCACCGAGGTGTGCGGCGGCACCCGCCTGGACTACGGGGGCCGCCGGCTCGACCTGGCCCCGCCGTGGCGGCGGGCCACCCTCGTCGAGCTGGTCGAGGAGCACGCCGGCGTGCGGGTGGGGGTGGACCGGCCCGTGGCCGAGCTGCGGTCGGTGGCGGCCGCCTGCGGGGTGGCGGAGGAGCCGGCGTGGGGCCCCGGGAAGCTGGTGCTGGAGATCTTCGAGAAGACGACCGAGGGCGACCTGTGGGGCCCCGTGTTCGTCTGCGACTTCCCCCAGGAGGTCTCGCCCCTGGCCCGCCCCCACCGGTCGGCGCCCGGCCTGGCCGAGCGGTTCGAGGCCATCGTGGCCGGGCGGGAGCTGGCCAACGCCTTCAGCGAGCTGACCGACCCGGCCGTCCAGCGGGCCCACTTCGAGGCCCAGGCCCGGGCCCGGGCGGCGGGCGACGAGGAGGCCATGGAGCTCGACGAGGACTTCCTCCGGGCCCTGGAGTACGGCATGCCCCCCACCGGGGGCCTGGGGATCGGCGTCGACCGCCTGGTCATGCTCCTGGCCGGCGCCCACCACATCCGAGACGTGCTCCTGTTCCCCACCCTGAGGCCCGAGGCCACCTGAGCTCGTGGTGCGTCGACCACGAACCTTCGCCGCGCCCGCAACCGCAAGGCCCGTGGCCGCACTCGCCGCCGCAGGCGGCCTCCACGGCTGCGGACACCGAGGAGGGACAGGGCGGAGGCGGCGAGAGCTCCGCTCGCCCGCCGGAGCACGATCGAACTCGACCGAGTGGAGTGAGCGGAGCGAACGAATGAGGTCGACGCACTAGGCCTCCAGGTCCTCCAGCAGGCGGTGCCCGAGCGACGCCATGGCGCCGGCCACCGGCCCCGGCGGGAAGGCGGAGGCGGCGTCGGCGGCCCGCTCGGCGTAGGAGGTGGCGACCCGCAGGGCGGTGGCGATGGCGCCCGTGGAGCGGACGATCTCGCGGGCCTTGTCGCGCTCGGGGGCGTCCAGGGGCCTGCCCAGCAGGGCCCGCAGCTCGCCGCCCGCCTCCGGCTCGGCCAGGGCCTCGATCACCGGCAGCGTGTAGGTCCCCTGCACCAGGTCCTGGCCGGCGGGCTTGCCCAGCGACTCGTCGGTGCCGACCACGTCGAGGATGTCGTCGCGGATCTGGAACACCATGCCGAAGGCGTGCCCGTAGGAGGTGAGGGCGTCCACCACCGGGCGGTCGAGGCCGGCGGTGAGGCCGCCGATGCGGCACGACGCCGACATGAGCGACGCCGTCTTGCCCCCGATGGAGGCCAGGTAGGCCTCCGTGGTCCGGTCGGGGTCGAAGGCGGTGCGCAGCTCCCCGACCTGCCCCTCGCAGAGCCGGCCGATGGTCGTGGCCAGCAGGCCGGCCACCTCGGTGCCCAGCGAGGCGGCGATCTCCGACGCCCGGGCCAGGAGGAAGTCGCCGGCCAGGATGGCCACCAGGTTGCCCCATCGGGAGTTGACCGTCTCCACGCCCCGCCGGCTGGTCCCCTCGTCCATGACGTCGTCGTGGTACAGCGACCCGAGGTGGACCAGCTCGACCGACACCCCGCCCTGCACCACGTCGGGGACGGCCCCCACCCCGCCCACCGCCGCCGAGGTGACGGCCAGGCGGGCCGCAGGCGCTTGCCGCCGGCGCCGATCAGGTGCCCGGCCACCTGGGTGAGGAAGGGGTCGTCGGACTCCACCGACCGCTGGAGGGCCCCCTCCACGGTGGCCAGGTCGTCCCTCAGGCGGGGAAGGCTCAGCAGGCCGGCGATGTTGACCATCGGCTAAGACCGTACGCCACGCCGTCGATGAACCAACAAACGGTGGTTGGCGCTCGACCCGATCAAATCACTCCACCCTGGGTAGACTGGCCCCGAGACCACTCGCTCCACGAGGAGGCGGTCACTTGTTCGAACGCTTCACCGACCGGGCTCGACGAGTCCTTGTGCTGGCGCAGGAAGAGGCGCGCCTGCTCAACCACAACTTCATCGGCACCGAGCACATCCTGCTCGGGCTCATCCACGAGGGCGAGGGAGTGGCCGCCAAGGCGCTCGAGTCGCTCGGCATCTCGCTGGAGGCCGTGCGGGAGAAGGTCGAGGAGACGATCGGCCCCGCCGGCTCGTCCACGACCGGCTCGCCGCCGTTCACGCCCCGGGCCAAGAAGGTCCTGGAGCTGTCGCTGCGGGAGGCGCTCCAGCTGGGCCACAACTACATCGGCACCGAGCACATGCTGCTCGGCCTGGTGCGCGAGGGCGAGGGCGTGGCCGCCCAGGTTCTCGTGAACCTGGGCGCCGACCTGTCCCGGGTGCGCCAGCAGGTCATCCAGCTGCTGTCCGGCTACGCCGGCGGCAAGGAGTCGGCCGCCGCGGCGGGCGCCAGCGGCGCCGGCAGCCCGGAGACGCCGTCGGGCTCGCCGGTGCTGGACCAGTTCGGCCGCAACCTCACCACCCAGGCCCGGGAGAAGAAGCTGGACCCGGTCATCGGGCGGGAGCGGGAGATCGAGCGGGTCATGCAGGTGCTGTCCCGCCGCACCAAGAACAACCCGGTCCTCATCGGCGAGCCGGGCGTGGGCAAGACCGCCATCGTCGAGGGCCTGGCCCAGCGCATCGTGGCCAACGACGTGCCCGAGACCTTGAAGGGCAAGCAGCTCTACACCCTCGACCTGGGCGCCCTGGTCGCCGGGTCCCGCTACCGGGGCGACTTCGAGGAGCGCCTCAAGAAGGTGCTGAAGGAGATCCGCACCCGGGGCGACATCATCCTGTTCATCGACGAGCTCCACACCCTGGTGGGGGCCGGCGCCGCCGAGGGCGCCATCGACGCGGCGTCGATCCTCAAGCCCATGCTGGCCCGGGGGGAGCTCCAGACCATCGGGGCTACCACCCTGGACGAGTACCGCAAGCACCTGGAGAAGGACGCCG
>JBKHXC010000548.1:0-2574 GCA_046566225.1 Acidimicrobiia bacterium | reverse complement strand
GTTGAGGTTGGTGGTGGCGATGACGTCGAAGTCCTCGGGCCGGGTGAGGACCTGCTGGAGGGTGATGTCGGCGATGGCGTCCTTGACGAGGATGCGCTCGCCGGGTCGGCCCCCGCAGTCGTCCCAGGTCACGGCCACGTCGGAGAACTCCTCCCGGGTCACCTCGTAGCCCCAGTTGCGGAAGGCCCCCTCGGTGAACTTCTGGATGTTCCCCTTGTGCACCAGGGTGACGCTCCGGCGCCCGTGGCGCACGGCGTACTCCAGGGCGGCCCGGACCAGGCGCTTGGAGGCGGTGGCCGACACCGGCTTGACGCCCACGCCCGAGTCGGGGCGGATCACCCAGCCCAGCTCCTTATGCAGCAGCTCGATGAGGCGCCGGGCCTCCTCGGTGCCCTCCTCCACCTCCAGGCCGGCGTAGATGTCCTCGGTGTTCTCCCGGAAGATGACCATGTCGACGCGCTCGGGGTGCTTGACGGGGGACGGCACGCCGGCGAACCACCGCACCGGGCGCAGGCACACGTACAGGTCGAGGACCTGGCGCAGGGCGACGTTGAGCGAGCGGATGCCGCCCCCAACCGGGGTGGTGAGCGGCCCCTTGATCCCGATGAGGCCGTCGCGGAACGCCTCGACGGTCTCGTCGGGCAGCCACTCGCCGGTGGCGTCGAACGCCTTCTGCCCGGCCAGGACCTCCTTCCAGGCCACCCGCCGGCCGTAGCGGGCGGCGGCCGCGTCCAGCACCAGCCGGGTGGCGGGCCAGATGTCCACGCCGGTGCCGTCGCCCTCGATGTAGGGGATCTCGGGCTCGTCCGGCACCTGCAGGACGCCGCCGGCGCCCATGGTGATCTTGTCGGGCATCGGCGGATGTTAGCGACGGGCCGCCGCCGCCCGCCGGTGCCGGCGCGGTGGTCGCCGGCGGTATTTTGCAGATAGGTTCGAGCCCCGGCGGCGGCAGGGAGCCGTCCCCTCGCAACGGGAGGCGATGATCGGTCCGTCGACGCAACCGCCGCTGGCGGCGGAGACCTGCGAGCGCCGCCTCCGCCTGGTCGACGCCGCCCTGCCCGCGGCTGCCGGCGTGGCCTGCGAGCTGTCCTGGCACGGCCGCTCGGGACTGCCCGCCGGCCACCCGGGCAGCGAGGCGGTGGCCCAGGCCCTGTCGGGGCTGATGGAGGTCAACGGCCGCGACGGGGGGCGTCCCCGCCGCTTCGGCGTCGACGTCGCCTCGGTGGCGGCCGGGGTGCTCGCCGCCACCGGGGTCCTGGCCGCGGCGGTCGCCCGGCGGCGGGGGCGGGAGGTCGCGACGGTGGCGACGTCGCCCCTCGAAGCCGCCCTGGTGCTGCTGTCCCACTACTTCGTGGTGGCCACCGGCCTGGGCGACGCCGTGCCCGGCCCGCCCCTCGCCGCCCCCGGGCCGCCGTTCCGCAGCGCCGACGGCGTGGCCTTCGAGATCGAGACCCTCGACCCCGAGCACTGGCGGGAGCTCTGGGCGCGACTGGGCGTGGCCGGCCCGGAGCTGGGCCGGGCGTGGACGGTGTTCCGGTGGCGGTACGAGCGGGCCGCCTGCTCGCTGCCGGTGGGCCTGCACGAGGCCACCGCCGCCCGCCCGCTGGCCGAGCTGGCGGCGGCGGCGGCCGCCACCGGGGTGAGCCTGTCGCCCCTGCGGGGCTACGCCGAGGTGCTGGCCGACCCCGGGGTGGGCGCCGCCGCCCCCGAGGTCCGCCGCCTGGGCGCCGCCGCCCCGCCCGCCCCCGCCGGGCCCCACCGGGCCAGCGGCGAGGGCCCGCTGGCCGGCCTGCGGGTGGTGGAGGCGACGACCCGGATCCAGGGGCCCTTCGCCGGGATGCTGCTGCGCATGCTCGGCGCCGACGTCGTGCGGGTCCAGCCCCCGGAGGGCGTCTACGGGCGGGCCGCCCTGTGCCTGCACCGGGGCAAGGAGACGGTCCGGCTCGACCTGGGCACCGCCCCCGGGCGCCGCGACCTGGCCGCCCTGGCGGACGGGGCCGACGTGTTCTTCCACAACTGGCGGCCGGGCAAGGCCGCCGAGTGGGGCCTCGACGCCGCCGCCCTGGCCGGCCGCAACCCCCGCCTGGTGTACGGGTCGGCGTCGGGGTGGGGCGACCGCCCGGTGGGCCGCTCCCTGGTGGGGACCGACTTCCTGGTCCAGGCCTACGCCGGGCTGGGCCACGCCCTGCACCCCGAGGGCGAGCCCCCGTACCCGTCGCGCGTCATCCTGGGCGACCTGTTCGGGGCCCTGGTCCTGGCCGAGGGGCTCGTCGCCGGCCTGTACCGGCGCGAGCGCGAGCCGGGCGCCTGGGAGGTGCGGTCGTCGCTGCTGGCCGGGGTCATGACCCTCCAGGCCCACGTGCTGGACGCGGTGGCCTCCGGCAAGAGCGACGGGCGGCCCCGCTGGGGGCCACTCGACCGGCCGCTGGCCACCGCCGAGGGCACCCTGGTGGTGGGCGCCGACGACGACGGCGCCTTCCACGCCCTGTGCCGGGCCTGCGGCGTGGGGCCCACCGGGTCGTCCCGGGCCGCCACCGAGGCCCGCCTGGCCGCCGTGCTGGCCGGCGACCGCGC
>JBKHXC010000547.1:0-1676 GCA_046566225.1 Acidimicrobiia bacterium | reverse complement strand
GGAGGGGGCGGCGCGGGGCGGGGCGGCGGAGGGGACCTCGGGGGGGCTCCGGGTGCTCCACGCCCCGGCCGACGGCGACGAGGCGCTGCTGGGGCTGGCGGCCGACGCCGCCCGCTCGGGGGCGGCGGTGACGGTCGTGACCGCCGACCGGGCGCTGGCCGCCCGGGCCCGTCTCGCCGGGGCGGCGGTCGTGGGGCCCCGGTGGCTGCTGGACCGACTCGGCCGCTGAGCCGGGACGCCGCGCCCCGGTCTGCCGCTCCGGTTTGCCCGCCGGCCCCGATTGTTGTAAAACCTGATCGGAGAACTCGGATTTTGGCGTAGGCTTGCGCCAGCGAGGTCCCCCGGGCACGCCCGCCCGCCGGACCGCCCGAAAGGAGGCCGGACCATGAGCCAGACGATCGACGTCGAGGTGGGCCCGGGCGCCATCGGCCCCGAGGCCCTGGCCGACATCGAGAAGTTCGAGGCCCTCCTGGCACGGTACCTGGCCGGCGAGGTCGAGGAGGACCGCTTCCGGATCTTCCGCCTCAACAACGGCATCTACGGCCAGCGCCAGGGCGGGCACAACCAGATGGCCCGGGTGAAGATCCCCTACGGCAATGTCACCCCCGAGCAGCTCGACATGCTGGCGTACATAGGTGAGGAGTACTCTCGCGGCTGGGGGCACATCACCACGCGACAGAACATCCAGTTCCACTTCGTCCAGCTCGAGAGGGTCCCCCAGGTCATGCGGGACCTGGCCTCGGTCGGGCTGACCACCCGGGAGGCGTGCGGGGACACCGTGCGCAACGTGACCGGGTGCCACCTGGCCGGCGCCTGCCCCTACGAGGTGCTGGACATCACCCCGTGGGCCGAGGCGACCTTCCGCCACTTCCTGCGCAACCCCTACGCCCAGCGCCTGCCCCGGAAGTTCAAGATCAACTTCTCGGGCTGCGTCACCGACTGCGGCCAGGCCATGTTCAACGACGTGGGGGTCATCGCCGTCAACCGCCCGAACCCCGACGGCACCGTCGAGGCCGGCTTCCGGGTGTTCTTCGCCGGCGGCCTGGGCGCCAACCCGCACCCCGCCCAGGCCCTGGAGGACTTCACCCGCCGGGAGGACCTCCTCCCCACCATCGAGGCGATCCTGCGCACCTTCGACCACTACGGGAACCGCGACAACAAGCTCCGGGCCCGGATGAAGTGGCTGGTCGACACCATGGGCGCCGACCAGGTGCGGGAGCGGGTCCTCAAGGAGCGCCGCCTGCTCATCGCCGCCACCACCTGGTCGGCCGACGTGCCCGACGTCGTGCGCGAGCAGGGCGACGCCCCGGCCGGCACGTCGGTCGCCACCTCCCCCACGCCCATGGGGTGGGGGACGAACGTGGTGCTGCGCGCCCGCGACCCCTACGGCCGCTGGGAGGACGCCAACGTCGTGCGCGGCAACGCCAAGGGCACCGTGTCGGCGTACGCCTGGTCGCGGCTCGGCGACGTCACCGCCGCCCAGTTCCGGGCCGTCGCCTCCATCCAGCGCGAGCTGGGCCTGGAGGTGCGGGTCACCAACCGCCAGAACTTCGTCTTCCGGGGCCTCACCGAGGACCAGCTGCGCCCCCTGCACGCCCGCCTGAGCGTGCTCGGCATGGCCGAGCCGGGCGCCGAGCTGGCCCGGGACGTCGTGAGCTGCCCCGGCGCCGACACCT
>JBKHXC010000546.1:0-2743 GCA_046566225.1 Acidimicrobiia bacterium | reverse complement strand
CGGCCTCGTCGGGGACGTTCCGAAGGCGAGGGTCCTCATGGCCGGCGGATCACGCCGGGGCGGGGCCCAGGGCCGCCTCGACCGACTCGAAGAGGCGGGCCGTGCACGACGACATCTCCACCGGCGGCAGGGCCTCGGTGACGACCCGCTCGGCCAGGGCGGCGAAGGCGTCCGCCACCGGGCCGCCGGCCAGGGAGGCGGGCCGGCCGGCGTCGCCGCCCTCGGCCACCGACGGGTCGAGGGGGACGGTGGCGAGCAGGGGGACGCCGATCTCGGCCGCCAGCCGGGCCCCGCCGCCCGAGCCGAACAGGGCGTAGGTCTCCCCGTGGGCGCAGCGGAACGAGCTCATGTTCTCGATCACGCCCGCCACCCGCAGGTAGCCCTTGCGGGCCATGTCGGCGGCCCGGGCCGCCACCTTCTGGGCGGCCAGCGCCGGCGTGGTGACGATGAGCACCTCGGTGTGGGGCAGCATCCGGGCCAGGCCCATCTGCACGTCGCTGGTGCCGGGCGGCATGTCGATGAGCAGGTAGTCGAGGTCGCCCCAGCGCACGTCCTCCAGGAACTGCTGGACGGCCCGGTTCAGCATGAAGCCCCGCCACATGATCGCCTGGTCCTCGGCGGCGTTTCCCACCGACCCCATGGACACCACCTTGAGGCACCCGTCGCCCACGGGCTTCTCCAGGGGGAGGATCTTGCCCCCCTCGGCCCCGAGCTGGCCCTCCAGCCCCAGCATGCGGGGGATGGAGAAGCCGCCGATGTCGGCGTCCAGCACCCCCACGGTGAGCCCGCGGCGGGCGAGCTGGACGGCCAGGTTGGCGGTGATGGACGACTTGCCCACGCCCCCCTTGCCCGAGGCGATGGCCGCCACCCGGGCGGTGGGGGGGATGTCGGTGGCGGGGGGGCTCTCCCGGGCCTTCCACCGGGCCCGGGCCATCAGCGCCTTCTTCTGGTCCTCGGTCATCTCGCCGAAGTGGACCCGCACGTCGCTCACCCCGGGCAGGCCGCCCACCCGCAGCTTCACGTCCTTCATGAGCTGGGCCCGCAGCGGGCAGCCGGCGGTGGTCAGGGCGACGGTGACGTCCACGGCGCCGTCGGGGCCGACCTCGACGCGCCGGACCATCCCCAGGTCGACCACGTTGTCGCCCAGCTCGGGGTCGATGACGCCGGCCAGCGCCGCCCGCACGGCGTCGTCGGTCGGCGGGGGGACGGGGGCGGTGGGCACCAGGCGAAGTTTACAAGGAACGGGCCTGGTATATTCCAGGGGTGGACCGGCTCCAGCTGTTCAAGGCGCTCGGCGACAACACCCGCTACGCCATCTACCTGGAGCTGGCCCGGGCCAGCGTGCCGCGGTCGACGTCGGACGTGGCCGAGGCGCTGGGCCTGCACCCCAACACGGTCAGGCCCCACCTGGAGCGCATGCGCGACGTCGGCCTGCTCGAGGTGGAGATGGACTCCCGGGGCACGGTGGGCCGGCCCCAGCACCGCTACTCGCTGGCGCCCGACGCCCCCTCGCTCGGCCTGGAGCCGCCCACCTACCCGCTCATGGCCGGCCTGCTGGCCAACGTGGCCGCCGCCTTCGAGCCCGATCCCGAGGCGGTGGCGTCGGCCGGCCGGGAGCACGGCCGCTACGCGGGCACGGCCCGGGCCGGCGCCGGGGGCTGCGTGGCCGCCGTGCGGGCCGAGATGGCCGACCTGGGCTTCGACCCGGTGGAGCAGGGCGACGGCGAGGTCACCACCGTCGCCTTCGCCCACTGCCCGTTCCGCAGCCTGGCCGAGGCCTTCCCCGACCTGGTCTGCCACCTCCACCGCGGCGTGGTGGAGGGCATGGTCGAGGTCCTGGGCGGGGCGTCGGTGGCGCGGTTCTCCACCCTCGCCGACCGCGACCCCTGCCAGGTTGAGCTGGCGACCCGGTAGAATCGTCCCTGAACCTTCGGAGAAGGAGCCTTTGTGAGCACCACGGAAACCGGTACCGGCATCGTCAACATCACCGACGCAGCGGCCACGAAGGTGGCCGAGCTGCTGGCGATGGAGGGCAACCCCGAGCTGGCGCTGCGCATCGCCGTCCGTCCCGGCGGCTGCTCGGGCTACTCCTACGAGATGTTCTTCGACAGCGAGTTCGCCCACGACGACCTCCGCTCCACCAACGGCCCGGTCGCCGTGGTCGTGGACGCCGAGAGCGCCCAGCTGCTCAAGGGGGCGTCCCTCGACTACAAGGACGGCCTCCAGGGCGCCGGGTTCAGCATCAACAACCCCAACGCCCAGCGCTCCTGCGGCTGCGGCCAGTCCTTCTCCTAGGCCCGGGCCGCCGTCGCGCTCAGGCGACCAGCCGCTCCAGGGCCGCCCTGGCTTCCACCCGGTCGAAGGCGTTGTCCAGCCGCTCGCGGACCGTTCCGTCCGCCCCGGCCAGGAACAGCACCGGCTCGGCGGTCAGGTTGTAGGCCTGCACGGTGGGCGCCAGGGTCTCGCCCGTGCGGTCGGTGTAGATCTCCACGTGGAGGAACCGCACCCGGTCGGCGAAGGCCTCCCGCTGCTCGAGGAGGGTGTCGAGCACGGGCCCGCACAGGCGTGACTGGCACAGGGCGGGGGTGGCGAACAGCACGGCCAGCGGGCGCCGCTCGCCCAGGGCGGCGTCCAGGCTGACGTCGTGGAGCGGGCAGGGCGGATCGGCCGTGCAGATCGGGTCGACGCCCAGGGGGTCGGCCGTGGTGGGTGACGGGGCGGCGACCATCGCCGTGCCCGGGTA
>JBKHXC010000545.1:0-4484 GCA_046566225.1 Acidimicrobiia bacterium | reverse complement strand
CCGGGGCCCTGCGCCGCCCTCCGGTGCGGCCGCCCGACGACGGGGAGCTGGCGGCCGACCTGGAGGAGCTGCGCCGCCTGCGGGGCGAGCTGCGGGACGTGGCACTGGCCGGGGGCCGGGCGGCGCCGCTCCACCAGCGGCTGGCTGCTGTCGAGAAGGCCGTGCGCGACCGGGCCCTCAAGACACGCGACGAGCGGGGCTCGGTCACCGGGCAGCTCGACGTGGCGGCCCTCCGACGGGCTCTCGGGCCCCGCGTGCTGGTGGAGTTCGTGGCCTTCGAGGGCCGCCTGTGGGCGGTGACGGTGGGACGGCGGCGGGTGCGCCTGGTCGACCTGGGGCGGGGCGACCACGTCGAGCAGGAGGTCGAGTACCTGCTCTTCGGGATGCGCCGGCTGCTGTCCCGGCGGTCCCGGCCGGCGGCCGAGGACCTGGTGGGGCTGACGGCCGGCCGCCTCGACGACCTGCTGCTCGCTCCCCTCGACCTGCCCGACGGCGCCCCCGTGGTGGTGGTGCCCACCGGGAGCCTCCACGGGCTGCCGTGGGGAGCGCTCCCCGGCCTCGCCGGGCGGGCGACCACGGTGGCGCCCAGCGCCGCCCTGTGGCTGGAGGGCGCCCGGGACGACGCCCGCCGGCCGGCCACCGGCGGGGTGGCGCTGGTGGCCGGGCCGCACCTCCCGGGGGCCGACGCCGAGGTCCGGGAGGTGGCCCGCCTCTACCGCTCGGCCGACGTGCTCACCGGCGGGGCGGCCACGGTGGCGGCGGTGTGCGCCGCCCTGGAGCGGGCCGACCTGGCCCACGTTGCGGCCCACGGGACCTTCCGGGCCGACAGCCCCATGTTCTCCTCCCTCCTGCTGGTCGACGGGCCGCTCACCGTCTACGACCTCGAGCGCCTCCGCCGACCGCCCGCCCTGGTGGTGCTGCCGGCGTGCCACGCCGCCGTCGCCGCCGTGCGCACGGGCGACGAGCTGCTGGGCACGGCTGCCGCCCTCATCGGGCTGGGCGTGCGGTCGGTGATCGCCCCGGTGATGGCCGTCTCCGACGACGCCACCGCCGAGCTCATGGTCGACCTCCACGGCTGCCTCCGTTCGGGGGCGGGACCGGCCGAGGCGCTGGCCTCGGCCGCCTCGGGGTCGGACCCGGTGACCGCCCGGGCCTTCGTCTGCATCGGCTGCGCCGACGGTGCCGGCGGGGCGCCGGGACCGGCGTAGGCTCTCGCCACGCCCGGCGAGCGGGCACCGGCGCCGGCCCCCGACGTGCGGCCGCCGTCGACCTGCGCCGCCCGGGGTGGGTAGCCTCGGCCCCGGCCCGGTCGGACTCGGAGGAGGCGGCGATGGCGGAAGGCGCAGCAGGACCGGCGATCCACTCCTTCGCCGTCGAGGGCCGCACCTTCCCGCCACCGGAGGCCTTCAGGCGCACGGCGCTGGTGACCGACCGGTCGCTGCACGACGAGGCCGACCGGGACTGGCAGGGGTTCTGGGCCCGCCAGGCCCTGGCCCTCGACTGGTACGACGAGTGGGACGCCGTCGTGGACTGGCAGGCGCCGTTCGCCCGCTGGTTCGTGGGCGGCCGGCTGAACGTGGCCTACAACTGCGTGGACCGCCACGTCGAGGCCGGTCGGGGCGACCGGGTGGCGTACCACTGGGAGGGGGAGCCGGGCGACACCCGGACCGTCACCTACGCCGAGCTCCTGGCCGACGTGCAGCGCTTCGCCAACGTGCTGCGCTCGCTCGGGGTGCGCAAGGGCGACCGGGTCGCCATCTACCTGCCCATGGTCCCCGAGCTGCCGGTGGCCATGCTGGCCTGCGCCCGCATCGGCGCTCCCCACTCCGTCGTCTTCGGAGGCTTCTCGGCCGACGCCCTGGCCGACCGCATCGACGACGCCCGGGCCCGGGTGCTCGTCACCGCCGACGGCGGGTGGCGGCGGGGGGCGGTGGTGCCCCTCAAGGCCAACGCCGACGCCGCCGTGGCCCGCACGCCGTCCATCGAGCACGTGGTGGTGGTCCGCCGGACGGAGTCGGGCGTGGAGATGCGCGAGGGCCGGGACCAGTGGTGGCACGAGCTCATGGCCGGGGCCGGCCCGGTGTGCGAGCCCGAGCCCATGGACGCCGAGGACCTGCTCTACCTCCTGTACACGTCGGGCACCACGGCCAGGCCCAAGGGGATCATGCACACCACCGGCGGCTACCTGACGCAGGTGGCGTTCACCACCAGGTACGTCTTCGACCTCGACGCCGACCGGGACGTGTACTGGTGCGCGGCAGACGTCGGCTGGGTCACCGGCCACAGCTACATCGTCTACGGGCCGCTCGCCAACGGGGCGACGGGGGTGATGTACGAGGGGTCGCCCGACACGCCGGGCCGCGACCGCTGGTGGTCGATCGTCGAGCGCTACGGGGTCACCATCCTCTACACCGCCCCCACCGCCATCCGCACGTTCATGAAGTGGGGGACGGCCGAGCCGGCCGCCCACGACCTGTCCTCCCTGCGCCTGCTGGGCTCGGTGGGCGAGCCCATCACCCCCGAGGCGGGGACCTGGGACTGGCAGCACATCGGCGGCGGGCGCTGCCCGGTGGTGGACACGTGGTGGCAGACCGAGACGGGCGCCATCCTCATCGCCCCCCTCCCGGGGGCCACCACCTTGAAGCCGGGGTCGGCCACCTTCCCGCTCCCCGGCATCGAGGCCGAGGTGGTGGACGACCAGGGCCGGCCCGTCGCCCCCGGCGGGGGCGGCTACCTGACCCTGACCCGGCCGTGGCCGTCGATGCTGCGGGGCATCTACGGCGACCCCCAGCGCTACCGGGACACCTACTGGAGCCGGTTCGAGGGTCGCTACTTCACCGGCGACGGCGCCCGGGTGGACGAGGACGGCTACTTCTGGCTGATGGGGAGGGTGGACGACGTCATGAACGTCTCCGGCCACCGGGTGTCGACGACCGAGGTCGAGTCGGCCCTGGTCGACCACCCCACGGTGGCCGAGGCCGCCGTCGTGGGCGCCCGGGACGAGACGACCGGGCAGGGGATCGTGGCCTTCGTCACCCTCAAGGGGGGCGTCGAGGCCGGCGACGCCCACGGCCAGGCCCTGCGCCGCCACGTGGCGGAGCGCATCGGCGCCATCGCCCGGCCCCGCACGATCGTGTTCACCGACGACCTGCCCAAGACCCGCAGCGGCAAGATCATGCGCCGCCTCCTGCGGGACGTGGCCGAGGGCCGGTCCCTGGGCGACACCACCACCCTGGCCGACGCCGGCGTCGTCGAGGAGATCAAGCGGCGCGCCGAGGCCGCCCCGGCGGAGGACTGAGCTGGCGGCCGGCGCCCGGGCTGCGCCCGACAACTGGCGCTGGCACGGGGACCACGAGGTGGAGCCCGGCCCCGCCGTGGTCTTCGACATGGACGGCGTCCTGTCGGACGCCGCCAGCCGCCAGCACTACCTGGAGTCCGACCGGCGCGACTGGGAGGGGTTCTTCGACGCCTGCGGCGACGACCCCCTCATCGAGGAGGTGGCCCGGCTGCTGGAGCTGCTGGCGCCCGAGCTGCGCATCGTCATGCTCACCGGCCGCCCGCTGCGCGTCCGGCCCCAGACGGTGGCCTGGCTGGAGCGCTACGAGCTGCGCTGGGACCTGCTGATCATGCGCGACTACGGCGACTACACGGCGGCCCGCGACTTCAAGCGGACCACGGTGGCCGACCTGCGCCGGTGCGGGTTCGACCTGCGGCTGGCCTTCGAGGACGACCGGCGCAACCTGGAGATGTTCCGGGCCGAGGGCGTCCCCTGCGTCTACATCCACTCCGGCTACTACGACTGACGGAGGCCGGGCGGGGCGGGTGCGGGTGGTGGCTTCATGCGGCAGGGATTGGCGCTATCCGCCCCTCTCTGTCGCGTGAACGGCGCCGAGCCGAGCCCGGGCCCGGGCGCCGGGAGGAACACGGGACCGGGCGGCGAACGTTGAACGGGGTGCCATGAACAAGAACACCTTCAAGACCACCGTCCTGCTCGCCGGCATCGGCGGGCTTCTCGTGGCCGTGGGCTCCGTCCTGGGCGGGCAGGGGGGCGCCGTGATCGGCCTCGCCCTCGGCGTGGCCATCGTCGGCTTCTCCTACTGGAACTCCGACAAGCTGGCCATCAAGGCGGCCCGGGCGGTCCCGGTGAGCGAGGCCCAGTTCCCCGAGTACTACCGCATGGTGCGGGAGCTGGCCCAGCGGGCGGGCATGCCCATGCCCAAGCTCTACATGACGCCGGACATGCAGCCCAACGCCTTCGCCACCGGCCGCAACCCGCAGCATGCCGCAGTGGCCGTCACCCGCGGCATCCTCGAGATCCTCGACTGGGACGAGCTGAAGGGCGTCCTGGCCCACGAGATCAGCCACGTCGGCAACCGCGACATCCTCATCGGCTCGGTGGCCGCCGCCATCGCCACCGGCATCAGCTTCATCGCCAACATGGCCATGTGGGGCGCCATGTTCGGAGGCCGGGACGACGACGAGGG
>JBKHXC010000544.1:0-17152 GCA_046566225.1 Acidimicrobiia bacterium | reverse complement strand
GGCGTACGACCGGGCGAGAAGCTGGTCGAGGAGCTCCGCAACGACGAGGAGCGGGTGCAGGCGACGTCGCACCCCTCGATCGTCCGCCTCCTTCCGCCGGCGATGACCGGCGACGCGCTGGACGGGTGCCTGCGGGCGCTGGCCGGGCTGCTGGACCCGCGGCGCGAGGACGAGGCGGCGGCCGCCCTCCTGCGCCTGGCCGGCGACCCGCCGGCGCCCGGCGACTCGCCGATGCCCGCCGATCCTCTCGACCTGGCGGTCCTCGAACGGAGCGGATCGTGGAGCCGATCGAGTACCTGAGGGCCCTGCGGGCGAGGTGGTACGTCGTCGCCGCGGCGGGCGTCGTCGGCGTCCTCGCCACCTTGCTGACCACGCCCGACCGTCCCGTCCAGGCCCGGCAGACCGACGACGTCGAGCAGTTCACCGCCACCCACACCCTGATCCAGGAGGAACTGGGATCGGACGGCCGGAACGTCGACCTCAACCGGGCAGCCCTGTTGACCCGCACCGGCGAGGTGCCGCGCCGGGTCGTCCAGAAGCTGGGCCTCGACGTGTCGCCTCCGGTGCTGGCGGCATCGGTCGACGTGCAGAGCGACGCCGACGTGCGCACCCTGCGGATCACGGTGACGGACCGGGACGGCCCGACGGCGGCGCGGCTGGCGAACACCTTCGCCGCCGAGACCGTTGCCTACCTCGACGAGCGCGAGCGGGCCCGGCAGCAGCGGCTCATCGACCTGGCGAATGCCCGCGCCGCCGCCCTGGAGCGCCAGAGCATCGAGCTGCACGCCGAGATCCCGAGGCTGCCCGCCGACCGCCGGGCCCTGGCCCAGGCGCAGTACGAGGCACTCGTCCGCCAGTTCGGGCTGGCCCACGAGCAGGCCCGGGCCGTCGCCGCCCAGGACCCGACGTTGACCGGGTTGGTGACCCTGGAGGAGGCGACGCCCATCGCCGTGCTCCGGGGCGGCATCCGCGCCCCGGCGACGAGGAGCGGGCGCATGGCCCTGCTCCTGCCGGTGGCGCTCCTCCTGGGCGTGGGGCTCGCCCTCCTGGTCCACCGGGTGGACACCAGGATCCGCACCAAGGAGGACGCCGAGGCGGCATTCGGCCTCCCCGTGGTGGCCGAGGTGCCCCTCGTCGGCCCGTGGTGGAGGCGCGGCGCGCAGCCGGCGGCCGAGCCGGGCCCTCCCGAGGTGGTCGAGGCGTTCCGGGCCCTGCGCTCCTCGGTGCGGTTCATGACCCCCCGAGCGCTCGCGCCGGAGCCCGGCCCGCCCGTCGTGGCCGGCCCGGCGGCGGCCCCCGGCCGGGGCGCCCAGGTGCTCCTGGTGACGTCGCCGGGCGTGGGAGAGGGCAAGACGGCCGTCGTCTGCAACCTGGCGGCCAGCTTCGCCCGCGCCGGCCACTCGGTGCTGGTGGTCGACTTCGACCTGGGCAACGCCGACACCGCCTCCCGGCTGCGTGCCGTCGGGCCCGCCGTGCGCGTGTCCCCCTCGGACGGCGCCGGGCGCGCCGCCGACCTGGCCCGCGCCACGGCCGTCCCCGGCGTGCGGGTGGTCGCCGACTGGGTGCGGGAGGACGCCGAGGACGCCGCCGAGGTCGGCGCCGCCCTGGTGGCGTCGGCCCGGGGGGCCGCCGACGTGGTGATCCTCGACACCCCCGGCCTCCTGGTGGCGAGCGACGCCAGCGAGCTGCTGTCGACGGCCGACGCGGTGGTCCTGGTGTGCCGGGCGGTGGCCACCTCGCTGGAGAGGGCCCGGCGCGCCGTGGAGGTGCTGGGGCGGTTCCGGGCGACGGCGCTCGGCGTCGTCCTCGTCGGGGCGCGGACGCCTCGAACGCTCCTCCCCGTGCGGTCCGGCCGCCGGCGCACTGGACCGCACGCCGACGCTGAGTTCTCCCCCCCGCCTCCGGCGGTGGCTCCGCCGGAGCCCGGGCCCAGCGCGGGCGACGCCGGGGTGGGGACGCGCGCCGCCGCCATCGCCGTGGATCGGGAACGCCCGGCCGCCGCCACCCCGCCGACCGCCGCCACCCCGCCGGCCGCCGCCACCCCGCCGGCCGCCGCCACCCCCGCCGTGCCGCCCCCGCCGCCGGTGTCGCCCCGGCTGCCGGGGGCGTCGGTGCACCCGGCAGCTGCCGCTCTTCGCCCGCCGCCGCCGCCCGCCGCCGCCCACCGACCGCCCTCGCCCCCACCGCCGCCCGTGCCCCCGCGCCGGCCGCCGGCTCCCGCCCCGGCTCCGGCCGGGCCGCCCGCCGCCGACGCCGACGGGGACCGACCGCCCCCGCCGCCGCCCGTGCCCCCGCGCCGGCCGGCTCCCGCCCCGGCCCCGGCACTGGCCCGGGCGCCGGCGGCGAGCGTCGCCGGCCCGGCGCCCGCGCCGCGCCTCGCCGGCGTGAGCAGGTCGGCGGAGCCTCGGCCCGTCCGGGGCGGCGCCGCCCGTGAGTGGCTCCTGGTGATGGTCGCTGCCGTGCGAACCTTGAGGAGGACGCGGTGACCACGGTGTGGTCGCGTGCCCCCGGCGTCCCCTGGCGGCGGGTGGTGGACGGCGCCGTCCTGCTGCCCCCGGCCGGCGACGAGCCCCTGGTCGTCACCGGCCCCGGGGCGGTGGTTTGGGAGCTGCTGGCCACCCCGGGCGACGTCGCCTCCCTGGCGGAGCGGGTCTCGTCGCGGTTCGGGGTCAGCGCCGAGCGGGCGGCGGACGACATCGCCCCGTTCCTCGAGGCGCTGGCGGAGCGGTCCCTGGTCACGGGGTCGGGGGCCACCGGATGAGCGCCGGCGCCCACGACGTCGCCGCCGCCGTCGCCGCCCATGGCCTCCAGGGGACGCTGGCGTCGCTGCCCGACGCGCCGCTGGACGCCGACGAGTGGGCCGTGCTCATGGGCCGGGTGAGGGCCGAGCGCATGCCCGGGCTCCTGGTGGCGGCCATCGGCGACGGCGCCCTCCCCGCCACCGCCCAGCAGGCCGCCGAGGCGTCGCAGGCGCACATGACCTCCATGTGCACCGCCGTGCTGCTCGAGCGAGATCTGCTGGAGGCCGTCGACCTGCTGGACGCGGCGGGGATCCCCTGCCGGGTGCTGAAGGGCTCGGCGGTCGCCCATCTCGACTACCCGGACCCCGCCCTGCGGTCGTTCGGCGACCTCGACCTGCTGGTGCCGCCCGAGCACTTCGACCACGCCGTCGAGCTCTTCGTCGGCCGGGGCGACCATCGTCAGGTCCTCAGCCCCCGCCCCGACTTCGACCGCCGCTTCTCCAAGGGGACGAGCTTCATCACGCCCTTCGGGCGCGACCTCGACCTGCACCGCACCTTCGTCTCCGGGCCCTTCGGCCTCACCGTCGAGCTCCCCGACCTGTTCGGCACGGCCAGCCCGTTCGTCGTCGGCGGCCGCACCGTGCTGGCCCTCGGACCCGAGGAGCGCTTCCTCCACGCCTGCTTCCACGCCGCCCTGGGCGACATCCCGCCCCGGCTGGTGGCGCTGCGCGACGTGGCGCAGATCCTGCTGCACACCCCGCTGTCGGAGCAGCGCGTCCGCGAGCAGTGCCGCCGGTGGCGGGCCGAGCCGGTGGTCGCCCGGGCGGTGTCGCTGGCCTGGGAGACGCTGCGGATCGCCGACGTCGTGGCGCTGTCCGTGTGGGCCGGGCGGTACCGGCTCGACCCGGCCCAGCGCCGGGCGATCCGCGTGTACACCGACGCGGCGGCGACCTACTCGGCCCAGGCGGCGACGGCGCTGTGGGCCATCCCGCGCCTGTCCGATCGAGCCGCCTACCTGCGGGCGCTGCTGTTCCCCGACCGCAGGTACCTGCTGCCCAGGGACCGCAGCTACGCCACCCGCATCAAGCGGGGCCTGTCGACGCTCGTCCAGTGGGGGGTGCGCGCGTGACGAGCCCGAGCGGTGCCCCCGCCGACCCGCCCCGCTTCCGGGCCCTGGGGCTGGCCTTCACCGTCGTCGCCACCGACGCCGAGGTCCGTGAGCACGTGGAGCGGGCCCTGCACGCCTTCCGCGCCCCGGTCGAGCCGGCGCGGGTGTACACCGTGCTGGACCGGGCCCAGGGGCGGCGGGAGTACGAGCTGCACCTCGACGACCACCATCTGATGAGCTCGGCATCCGCCTCCGAGGTGGTGCGCGACCTGGTGCGCAGCCTCAACCGCGAGGCCGTCGCCGCCACCCCCGAGCTCGTGTTCCTCCACGCCTCGGCCGTGGAGCACGACGGTGCGGCGGCCATCTTCCCGGCCAGCATGGAGTCGGGAAAGACCACCCTGGCCGCCGGGCTGACCAGGGCCGGCCTCCGGTACGTCACCGACGAGCTGGTGGCCGTGGACCCCCGGTCGTTGACGGTCCGCCCGTACCCCAAGCCCTTCTCGCTCGACCCCGGTTCCTGGCCGCTGTTCGCCGAGGCCCGCCCGGTGGCGCCCGACGGGTTGATCGACGTGCAGTGGCAGGTCCCGCCCTCGGCCTTCGGCGACGATGCGGTGGCGCCCGACTGCACGCCGGCCGTCATCGTCTTCCCCCGCTCCCGGCCGGGCGTCGAGACGGCCGTTCGCGCCATCGGGCCGGCCGAGGCGCTGATGAGCCTCGCCGCCAACGCGCTCAACCTCCGGGAGTCCGGGGCGATGGGCGCCGCCGCCCTCGCCGCCCTGGCCGACCGGTGCCCGGCCTACCGCCTCGACGTGGGGCAGCTCGACGCCGCCTGCCGGATCGTGCTCGACCTCCTCGGCGCGGAACGCCGAACCGTCGCCGCCGGAGGGCTGGGGTGAGCGACGTCGCCCCCTCCTCGTCCCTCGTCCACGCCGACCTCGTCCCCCGCCGGCGGGCCTCGGTCCACGCCTTCGAGCTCGGCGCTGAGTCGGTCCTGTACGACGACGTGTCGGGGACGCTCCACCACCTGAACCCCCAGGCGGCCCTGGTGTGGCGCTGCCTCGACGGCTCCGGGCCGATCTCCGAGCTCGCCGCCGACCTGGCCGAGGCGTACGGCGCCGAGCGGACGACGGTCGAGCGCGACGTGCTGGGGCTGGTGGACCACCTCGCCCGTGCCGGTGCCCTGGAGGGCGTCGGGCCCTCGCCCGAGGCCGGCCCGGGCGACGAGGGTGCGGCCACGGCGTTCCTCCGCGATCCGCCCGCGCCCTGAGGCGACGAGCTCGACCGCCTCGGGTGGGCGGCCACGACCACCTTCCGCCTCGGCGACGTCCACGTCGGCGTGCGCTCGGCCGAGGCGTGGACCGACGGGCTGCTGCGGTCCCTGCTCGACGCGTACGTCGCCGAGGTGGACGGCGCGCCCGCCAACTACTCGGTGTCGGTGCGCGACCGGTCGACCGACGCCCGATCGGCCCGCCCGGTCCACCATCTCCACCGTTCGACCCGGGCGGTGGCGCGCTCGCGGAGCCCGGGGCGCATCCTGCGGGCGCTGCTGCACCATCTCGACGCCGTCGTCCATCCACCCGCCCCCGGCCTGCTGGGCGTGCGGGCCCTCCCGCTGGTCGCCGGCGGGCGGGCCGTGCTGGCGCCGGCGGGCCTGGCCCGGGACCTCGCCGCCGTCCTGCCCCTCCTGCACCGGGCCGGGTTCCGCCTGGCCGACGTCCCCTACGCCACCGTCGATCCCGAACGGGCCGAGCTGATCGTCCCCGAGCTCGCCCTGGAGCTGCAACCGGCGGCCGCCCGCCGGCTGGAGGAGCTGGAGCGGTCGGCCGGCGCCGGCGACGGGGCCGTCGCCCCCGGCCGGTATCCGCTGGCCGCATGGGCGTTCCCCGCCGGCGACCCGCCCGGCGCCCTGCCCGGCGACCGCGGCCGTCTGTGGGCGTACCCCACCGTCGTGGAGTCGGCGGGCGCCGGCGTCGTCGGCACCTTCGCCCTGCTCGACCGCCTGCTGGCCCGGGTCCCGGCGGTGTCGGTCCCCTCGGCCGTGCCGGCCCAGGTCCGCCACCTGACCGGCCTTGACCGGACGGCGTAGGCGGGGCGCGGTGTGCGGCATCGCCGGCCTCCTGGATCCGGACCGGGCGACGACGGCCACGGCGCTGGCCGACGCGGCGGCGGCCATGGGCGCCCGCCTGCGCCACCGCGGCCCCGACGACGACGGCGTCTGGGTCCACGAGTCCGCTGGGGTGGCCCTCGCCCACCGCCGCCTGTCCATCGTGGACCTGTCGGTCGAGGGCCACCAGCCGATGGGGTCGCCGTGCGGTCGCTACACGTTCGTCTTCAACGGCGAGATCTACAACCACGGGGCGTTGCGCACCGAGCTGGCCCGGACCGGGTCCCGGTTCCGTGGCCGGTCGGACACCGAGGTGGCGCTGGCCGCCGTCTCGGCGTGGGGGCTCGACGCCGCCCTGGAGCGCTTCAACGGGATGTTCGCCTTCGCCCTGTGGGACGACCACGCCGGCGACCTGCTCCTCGCTCGGGACCGCCTGGGCGAGAAGCCGCTCTACTACGCCTGGGTGGACGGCCAGTTCGCGTTCGCCTCCGAGCTCAAGGCCCTGGGCGCCCACCCCCGCTTCGACGCCGAGGTCGACCGGGGCGCCCTCGCCCTGTACCTGCGCTACACCTACGTGCCGTCGCCCCACGCCATCCTGCGGTCGGCCCGCAAGCTCCCGGCCGGCACCGTCCTGCGGGTCCCCGGCCGGCGGGACCGCCCGGTGGCCGGCCCCGAGCCGTTCTGGGACCTGGCCGCCACCGTGGCCCGCTGCGCCGGGGAGACGGTCGAGTGGTCGGAGGACGAGGCCGCCGATCGCCTGGACGCGCTGCTGCGCGACGCCGTCGGCCTGCGCATGCACGCCGACGTGCCCCTCGGGGCGTTCCTGTCCGGCGGGGTGGACTCGTCGACCGTCGTCGCCCTGATGCAGGCCCAGACGAGCCGGCCGGTCCGGACCTTCACCGTGTCGTCGCCCGAGGCGGGGTTCGACGAGTCGGCCCACGCCCGGGCGGTGGCGCACCACCTGGGCACCGACCACACCGAGGTCGAGCTCGGTCCGGGTGAGGCGCTGGACCTGGTCCCCACCCTTCCCCAGCGCTACGACGAGCCCTTCTCGGACCCGTCGCAGCTCCCCACCACGCTGGTGTGCGGCGTCGCCCGGCGCCACGTGTCGGTGTGCCTGTCGGGCGACGGCGGCGACGAGGTCTTCGGCGGCTACAACCGCCACGTCTACGGCGAGCGGGCGTGGCGGCGGGTCGCGTTCATGCCGCCTCCCGCCCGCCGGGCCGTTGCCCGGGCCATCCTGGCCCGCTCCCCGTCGGCCTGGGACGCCGGGGTGGCGCGGTGGGGACGGTGCCTTCCCGCCCGGCTGCGGGTGGCGAACGCCGGCGACAAGGCGCACAAGCTGGCCCGGCTCCTCCACGCCGGCGACGCCGACGACGCCTACCGAACCCTCATCTCCCAGTGGGACCGGCCCCAGGACCTGGTGGGTGCCGGATCGGTCCCGGCGACGTTGCTCGACGCACCGGAGCGGTGGCCCCGCTTCCCGGACCTGACCCGGCGGATGATGTTCCTCGACACCGCGGTGTCGCTCCCCGACGACATGCTGACCAAGGTCGACCGGGCCTCCATGAGCGAGGGGCTCGAGGCCCGGGTGCCGCTGCTCGACCACCGGGTCGTGGAGCTGGCCTGGCGGCTGCCGTCGTCCATGAAGGTGGGCCGCGCCACCGGCAAGCGCCTGCTCCGCCGGGTGCTGCACCGCTACGTGCCCGCCGGCCTGGTGGAGCGCCCCAAGCAGGGATTCGACCCGCCCATCGGCGCCTGGCTGCGGGGACCGCTGCGCCCGTGGGCCGAGGAGCACCTGAGCGAGCGGGCGCTGCGCGACGCCGGCCACCTCGACCCCGCTCCCGTCCGCCGAGCGTGGGCCGAGCACCTCCGCGGGTCCCGCAACCGCGACTACGACCTGTGGACCGTCTTGATGTTCCAGGCCTGGCTGCGGGCGACGTGACGGCGGCGGTCGTGGCTGGGCGCGTGGGAGCCGGTGGCCGCCGGGCGCTGCGGCAGGTGGTGAAGGCGGCGGCGGCGGCGTCCGACGCCGTCCGCCGCCCGGCCGGCGGCGTGGTGGCGCTCCTCTACCACCGGGTCGGCACGGGGTCGGGCCTCGAGCTCGACCTGCCGGCGCCGGTGTTCGAGCGCCAGATGGCGACGCTGGCCGGCCGCCACCGGGTGCTGGGGTACGACGCCGCCGTGGATGCCGTGTCCGGCCCGCCCCCGCCCGGGGGCGGCGACGCGGTGACCGTCACGTTCGACGACGGGACGGCGGACTTCGTCGACGTCGCCCTGGCCGTCCTGGTGCGCCACCGGGTGCCGGCCGTCCTCTTCCTGGCCACCGCCTTCGTGGAGGAGTCCAGGCCCTTCCCGGGCGACGGGACGCCGCTGTCGTGGGCCGCCCTGGCCGACGCGCTCACCACCGGGCTGGTCACCATCGGCTCGCACACGCATGGCCACCGGCTGCTGGACCGCCTGCCGCCGGCGCGGGTCGCCGCCGAGCTCGACCGCTCGGTGGGCCTGGTGGAGGACCGCCTGGGCGTGACGCCCCGCCACTTCGCCTACCCCAAGGCGGTGCCCGGGGGGGCCGCCGCCGCCGCCGAGGTCCGGCGGCGGTTCCGGTCCGCCGCCCTCGCCGGCACCCGTGCCAACCGCTACGGGGCCACCGACCCGTACCGGCTGGCGCGCTCGCCCGTCCAGGCCAGCGACGGGATGCGTTGGTTCGCCCGCAAGGTCGGCGGCGGCATGGAGCTGGAGGACCGCCTGCGGGGAGTGGCCAACCGCCGCCGCTACGCGGGGAGGGCCACGTGAGGCCCACCCCCCGCATCGTGCACGTGACCACCACCGACATCAGCCTGGCGCTCCTCCTCGGCCCCCAGCTCCGGGCGTTCGCCGCCGCCGGCTTCGAGGTCCTCGGCGTTTCGGCGCCGGGGCCGTTCGTGGCCGGGCTGGAGGCGGGCGGCATCGCTCATGTGCCGCTGCGCCACGCCACCCGGGCGGTGGCGCCCGGGCACGACGCGGCGGCGTTCGCCGAGCTGGTGTCGGTGTTCCGCCGCCTCCGGCCCGACCTCGTCCACACCCACAACCCCAAGCCCGGCGTGCTGGGCCGGGTGGCGGCCCGCGCCGCCCGGGTGCCGGCCGTCGTCAACACCGTCCACGGCCTCTACGCCCTGCCCGGGGACCCGCCGGCCAAGCGGGCCGTCGTCTACGGGCTGGAGCGGCTGGCCGCGTCGTGCTCGCACGCCGAGCTGGTGCAGAACGCCGAGGACCTGGAGACGCTGGCCCGGCTCGGGGTGGCGCGCCGCAAGCTGGTCCTGCTCGGCAACGGGGTCGACCTGGACCGGTTCCGGCCCGGGGCCGTGGCCGGCGGGCGGGCGGCGGCCTGCCGGGCCGAGCTGGGCGCCGGGCCCCACGACACCGTGTGCCTGGTCGTGGGCCGGTTGGTGGCCGAGAAGGGCTACCGCGAGGTCTTCGCCGCCGCCCGCCTCCTGCGGTCGGCCGCGCCCGGCGTCCGCGTGGTGGTGGCCGGGCCCGCCGAGCCCGACAAGGCGGATGCGATCACGCCGGCCGAGCAGCGCTCGGCCGAGGCGGAGGGCGCCGTCCGCTTCCTGGGCCTGCGCCACGACGTCGAGGCCCTCTACGCGGCGAGCGACGTGTTCGTGCTCGCCTCCCACCGGGAGGGCTTCCCCCGCGCCGCCATGGAGGCCTCCGCCATGGGCCTGCCCGTCGTGGCCACCGACGTCCGGGGGTGCCGGCAGGTGGTCGACCACGGCGTCACCGGGCTGCTGGTCCCAGCCGGCGACCACCGCCGGCTGGCTGCCGCCATCGGCACGCTGGCCGCCGACGCCGCCCTCCGCCGCCGGCTGGGGACGGAGGCCCGGGCCAAGGCCGCCCGGGAGTTCGACCACCGGCGGGTCATCGATCGCACGCTCGCCGTCTACGGCGACCTGCTGAGCCGCCCCCGGGCGGTGCGGGCCCCGGCGTGATCCGGGCCGGGACGGAGGCCGACGTGCCCGTCGTGGCCCGGCTCCACGCCACCGAGATCGGCGAGGGGTTCCTCTCCTCGCTGGGGCCCCCCTTCCTCGCCCGCCTCTACCGGCGCATCGTCCGCCACCCGGCTTCGCTGCTGGTCGTGGCCGACGACGGGGGGGCGGTGGTCGGGTTCGCGGCGGCGACCGAGCGCACCGGCGCCCTCTACCGGTCGTTCCTGGTCCGCGACGGGCTGGCCGCCGCCGCCGCCGCCCCCCGCCTGGTCGGCTCCGGCCGGCGCCTGCTGGAGACGCTCAGCTACCCCCGCCACGCCGGCCCGGGCGGCGACGCCGAGCTGCTGGCCGTCGCCGTGGCGGCCCACGCCCGGGGCCGCGGCCTGGGCCGGGCCCAGGTCGAGGGCGCGGTGGCCCAGCTCGCGGGGCGGGGCAGCGGCAGCGTGCGGGTGGTGACGGCGAGCGACAACCGGCCGGCGCTGGCCCTCTACGCGGCGTGCGGGTTCCGGCCCGCCGGGAGCCTCGACCTCCACCGCGGCGCCACGTCCCAGGTGCTGCGGTGGCGGTGATGCTCGTCCCCCTGGTGGGCTTCGCCGTCGCCCTCGTCGCCACCCCGGTGGCCGGCGCGCTGGCCCGCCGCCTCGGCGTGCTCGACCATCCCGGCCCGTTCAAGGTCCAGTCCGAGCCCGTCCCCTACCTGGGAGGCGTGGCCGTGTTCGTGGCCGTCGCCGTCGCCGCCGGGCCGGCGCGGCCGGCGGCGCTGGCGCCGCTGGGCCTGGCCCTGGCCCTCGGCCTGGTCGACGACCGCCGGTCCCTGGCGCCGGGGCTGCGCCTGGGGTGCGAGGCGCTCCTCGGCCTGTTGGTCGCCGTCCTCGTCCCCCCCGCCGGCGCCGGCGCCGCCGTGCGCGTCGCCACCGCCCTCGCCGTCGTGGCGCTGGTCAACGCCGTGAACCTGCTCGACGGCCTCGACGGCCTGGCCGCCGGCGTGGGCCTGGCGTCCGCCGTCGGCTTCGCCGCGCTGGTCGGCGGCGACGGCCGGGTGCTCGCCCTGGCGCTGGCCGGCGCCCTGGCCGGGTTCCTCGTCCACAACCTCCCCCCCGCTCGCATCTACCTGGGCGACGGCGGCTCCTACCTGGTGGGGGCGGCGCTGGCCGTGCTCCTGGCCGGGTCGTGGTCGGGCGGCGGCCGGGCCGGGGTCCCGGTGGCGGCGCTGGCCATGGTGGCGGTGCCGGCGGGCGAGACGGCGGTGGCCGTGGTCCGCCGGTGGGCGGGGGGGCGGCCGTTGCTCTCGGGCGACCGCGACCACGTCTACGACCAACTGGTTCGGCGGGGGTGGTCGACCATGCGGACGACGGGCCTCTTCGCCGGCGTGCAGGCCGCCATGGCGGCTGTGGGCGTGGCCGCCGCCCGCGGTGGGGCGGTCGTCGCCGCCGGGGCCGTCGCCGCCGGGGCGGCCGCCCTGGTGGGCGCCGTGCTGGCCGGCGGCTTCCTGCGCCCGGTGGGCGCCGAGGGCCCCGGCGGGGCGTGAGCCCCGGCCGGCCACACCGCACCGGGCCGGGGGCTCGCTGTGCGCTCTAGTGCGTCGACCTCGTTCGGTCGCTTCGCTCACTCCATTCGGTCGAGTTGGATCGTCCGGCGGGCGAGCGGAGCTCGCGCCGCCTCCGCCCTGTCCCTGTTTGGTGTCCGCAGCCGTGGAAGCCGCCTTCGGCGGCGAGTGCGGCCACGGACCTTGCCGATGCGAACCGGGGGAAGGTTTGTGGCCAGGGCTCTAGCTGCCCACCGGGTTGGGGCAGAAGTTGTCGCTGACGGTGACGGTCATGGCGTTGCCGCTGACGACGAGGTGGCTGCTGGTCGGCGTCTGCTCGCACGCACCGGTGCCGCTGCCGCACTTGGCCGCCGCCCTGATGATCTGGCAGCCGGGCTGCAGGATGACCGTCACGTTCCCGTTGTCGTCCACCGTTGCGCTCTGGATGTCGGCGCACGACCCACTCGGCGTGGTCCCGAAGAAGTCGCCGCAGTCGGGCGTCTCCCCCGTCCCGGCGCAGCCGGCCAGCAGGTCGCACCCCGACGTGGTGTCGGTGTCCGCGCAACCCTCGGGCACGTCGATCTTGAGGCCCCGCTCGCCGCTGCCGCAGTCGTAGACGATGGCGATGTACGACAGGTCGGTGCGGCCGCCGCCGTAGAGCACCCCCTGGGCGAAGGCGGGCGCCGACAGGCTCTGGATCACCGGGACCGCCCACACCGTCCCCCCGACGACGGCTCCTCGCTTGAGCAGCGACCGCCGGGAGATGCCCAAGGCCTCGGCGGTCGTCGTTCCCCGGACGTCCATGATGCTGCCTCCCTTGCCACGGGGTCGTTTGACCGATGGTGGACCTGCCGAGAGTCGTGAACGGACCACCGCTGCGTGATGGTTCCCGGTGAGCCCGCGGTGACGGACCGGAGGGACGCCGATTCCGGGAGTCCTCTGCCCCCATCCCCGAGCGTGACTGCGTCGAGTAGAACGTAACAGAAGGCCGTGTCCGGCTCTAGCCCCATTTGCACGTTTCTCGGCCGCCGCACCGTCGACTGTGGCAGGGGCGGGATTGCCGGCGACGGCACGGGCGCATCCGGCGGACGGCACCGGGCTCATTCCCCGTGAACCCGGGCGGCGGCGGGCGCCGTCACGGCGACGGCGCGTGCCGGAACCACTCGACGGTCCGGTGCAGCCCGTCGGCCAGGCTCACGGGCCGCACGTCCGGGAACAGGGCGCGCAGCTGTGACTGGTCGGCCTGCGAGGCCGGCACGTCGCCCGCCCGGGGCGGCAGGTGCTCGACGGGCAGCGCCCGGCCCAGGACGGCCTCGAGCTCGGCGATGGCGTCGAGCAGCGAGACCCGGGAGCCGAAGGCCAGGTTCACGGGGCGGGGACTCGACACCCGTCGCACGACCGCGTCGGCCAGCACCGTGGCGACCGTGCCCACGAAGGTGAAGTCCCGGGTCTGGGTCCCGTCGCCGTGGACGGGAAGGGGCCTGCCCTCCACCGCGGCCGACACGAAGGCCGGGATCACCGCCGCATAGGCGTGGTGCGCGGGCTGGAGAGGACCGAACACGTTGAAGAACCGGAAGACGACCACGTCGAGGCCGAAGCAGGCGGCGTGGGCCAACGCGTACGACTCCGTGGCCAGCTTGCTCGCCGCGTAGGGGCTGATGGGCATGGGCACCAGCCCCTCGTGCTTGGGCAGCTCCGGGTTGGCGCCGTACACCGACGACGACGAGGCCACGACGACGGCCGGCCCGCCGGCCCGGCGGGCGGCCTCCATGACCTGGAGCGTCCCGGTGGCGTTGGCCTCGTGGGTGGCCACCGGGTCCTCGAGTGACCGGGGCACCGACGGCCGCGCCGCCAGGTGCACCACCGCGTCGGCACCGGCGAACGCGGCGTCGAGGACCGCCGGGTCGAGGATGGTGCCGGCGACCAGCTCCACCCGGGGCAGCCCGGCCAGGTTCGACGCGTCGCCGGTCGACAGGTCGTCGACGGCGACGACCCGGACGACGTCGTCGCGGTCGCTCAGCACTCGGCAGAGGTTGGCGCCGATGAACCCGGCGCCGCCGGTCACGACGACGCGCACGGTGGGCAGCGTACGGGCCCCCGGTGGTGCCCTCCCTTCGGCCTCCCGGTCGTGCGGGCCGGGGGCGCTCACGCCGGCCGCCGGGGGCGGACGCCGGCTCGGCGGGCGACGCTGACCGCTTCGAGGGTCGAGTGCACGCCGAGCTTCGCCCGCACCCGCTGGGCGTGGGTCCGGACCGTGCTCGTGGAGACGAGGAGGTGGCGGGCGATCGCCGTCGGGCTCATCCCGCCGACCATGCCCTCGAGGACGTCCCGCTCGCGGGCGGTCAGCGCCTGGACCCGCCGCTCCTGCGCCGTGGGCTCGGCCGGCGACAGCAGCCGGTCCATGACGCCGGTGAGCAGGCGCGGTGAGACGTGGGTCTCGCCCCCGACGCTGCCCCGGATGGCGGCGAGGAGCTCGTCGACCGTCACGTCCTTCGAGACGTAGGCGCAGGCCCCCCGCCGCAACGCCTCCACGACGACGCTCGGGTCGTCGGTCCCGCTGAGGACCACCGTGCGGACGTGGGGTCGCCACCGGAGGAAGGCCTCGAGCATCCCTTCGGCACCGGACCCCTCGAGGGTGAGGTCGGTCACCGCCACGTCGGCCCCCGCGGCCCGGACGACGGCGTCGGCGCCGGCGGCCGAGGACTCCACGGCCACCACCTCGATGTCCCGCTCCTGCTGCAAACGGAGCGCCAGCGCGTTGGCGAACCCGCGCTGGCCGTCGGCCACCAGAAGCCTCAGCACCGGCGGCCAGCCGACCGTTTCTCGGCCCCATGGCGGGGGTACGGGTCCGTGGGCGTGTCGAAGCACCAGAGTCGGTTTTTGACGGAAATCACGTGGCAGCTGAGAGTGGGAATCGACAAGATCGTCGGGTCCAAGGGCTCGGCGGGGATGTCATGAGCCTCCCACGAAATCCCGCGAGCGCGGAAGGCCGCTGGGAGGAGCCCCGGGAGCTCGTCCACGACCGGGGCGGGTCCGGGCTTCGGCCGCCGCCCGGCGGGGACGGCATGGCCCGGGTCGTGATCTGCGACGACCACAAGGTGTTCGGCGAGGCCATGGCGAGCGTCCTGGCCGGCCAGGGCTACGAGGTCGTGGCCTGCACCGCGGACCTCCCGTCCGGCCTGGCCGCGGTCGCACGGCACCGGCCCGGGCTCTACCTCGTGGACCTGCACTTCGGCGACGACCACGGGACGAGCGGGCTGGACGCCGTGCGCCACTCGTCGCCCGGCACCCGCATCGTCGTGGTTAGCGGGACGAGCGACGCGGGCGCCGTGGCCAGGGCCAGGGAGGCGGGCGCCGACGGGTTCGTCGCCAAGCAGCGGCGCCTGGAGGACATCCTCGACGCCATCGCCCGGGTGGCGGGGGGCGAGGCCGTCTTCCACGGCCCGGCGCCGGGGGCCCCGCCGTCCCGGCCGCCGCCGGGGCGGGACGAGGCGTCCCTGGGCGCGCTCACCGTGCGCGAGCGGGAGGTCCTCGACCAGCTGGTCGAGGGCAAGGAGACGGCGGCGCTCGCCGGCGAGCTCGGGATCTCCTACGCCACGGCCCGCACCCACATCCCGCGGCTCCTCACCAAGCTGGGGGTCCACTCCAAGCTGGAGGCCGTCGCCCTGGTGAACGGGGAGCGGGACCGCCGGGACGCCGGCGACCGCTGAGGGCGGCACTACCCCTCGGCCCCGTCCCCGGAGGGGGCCGAGGCCCGGATGCGGCGGGTGAGGACGGCGCCGGCGTCGACCAGGGTCCGGGCCCCCGGGACGGCCCCCAGGCGCACCAGGCCGGACAGGCGGGGGACGGCGATGGAGGCGTAGCCGGGAAGCGCCCCCATGCGGATGGCCCGGGCCACCGCCCTCGCCACCGACCCGGCGGGGACGCCGGGCATGAGGCGGTGGCCCAGCTCGTCGGTCCGGCTCCCGCTGCGGCGGGCGCGCTCGCCGAAGCGGGTGGCGACCGGGCCGGGGTTGACGGTGCTGACGACCACCCCCCGCCCGGCGACCTCCCGCCGGAGGCCCTCGCTGAAGCCCTGCACGGCGAACTTGGTGGCCGAGTAGACGGTCAGCGGCGGCACCGAGACGTACGACGCCAGCGACGCCACGTTGACGACGTGGCCCCGGCGCCGGTCCAGCATCCGGGGCAGGACCCGCCTGGTGAGGTCGACGAGGGCGAGCACGTTGAGCTCGAACAGGGCCCGCACCCGCTCGGCCGGCATGTCCTCGAAGCGCCCCACCCAGCCCACGCCGGCGTTGTTGACGAGGACGTCCACCGCGCCGACCCGCTCGACCAGCGCCGCCCGCTCGGCGTCCACCGTGAGGTCGGCCACGACCGGCGTCACCGCCGGCACGGCGGCGGCCAGCTCGGCCAGCGGCGCCGCGCTGCGGGCCACGGCCCACACGCTCGCTCCCCGCCCGGCCAGGTGCTCGGCGGTGGCCCGGCCGATCCCCGACGAGGCGCCGGTGACGACGACGGACAGGCCGCGGAGTTGTCGCATCACCCCAGTGAAGCCGCTCCGGGGCCCGGGACGGCGCCGCCCGGCACCGGATACCTTTGCCGGAACGTCCGGCCCCAACTCGAGCGGAGTCCTCCTCTTGGCCAAGCCAGCGCGCACGATCGCCGACATCATGAGCAGCCCGGTCGTCACCGCCGAGCCCACCGAGCTGATCGCCGAGGCGGCTGCTCGCATGAACGACCACGAGGTCGGCTCGGTGGTGGTGGTCGACGGCAGCCGGCCGGTCGGCATCCTCACCGAGCGCGACCTCGTGCGCCTGGCCGCTTCCACCGACGACGTCCCGACCAAGGTCGTCGAGCTGATGACGCCCGACCCCTTCACCCTGGGCCCCGACGTCGAGGTGGTGGACGCGTGGAACACGCTGGCCGAGAGGGGCTACCGGCACATACCCGTGGTGGACGGCGACGAGCTGGTCGGGCTGCTCAGCCTGAGGGACCTGGTGGGCATCGCCCAGATACGCTCGATGGACCACCCCAGCCTGGTCGAGGCGCCCCGGGGGCTCGAGGGCGTGGTCGTGGCCGAGACAGCGGTGGGCGACGTCCGGGGCCAGGAGGGCTTCTACCACTACCGGCAGTTCGACGCCGTGGAGCTGGCCGAGAAGCGCTCGCTGGAGGACGTGTGGTACCTGCTCTTCCACGGCGGGCTCCCCGATCGGGCCCGCCGGCAGGCGTTCCTCGACGAGGTCCGGCCCCTGTCGGCCATCCCCGCCGCGGTGAGGCCGCTGCTCCCCGACATCGCCCGGGCCGGCGCCAGCCCCGGGCCGCTGGACGCCCTGCGCACCGCCGTGTCGGCCGTGGCCCAGGCGCTCGACCTTCGCCCCAGCATGGACCTCACCGCCGACGAGCGGCGGGCCGACGCCCTGCGCATCTGCGCCGTGACGCCCACGCTCATCATGGCCCTGCACCGGCTGCGCCACGGCCTCGACCCGCTCGAGCCCCGGCCCGACCTGGGCTACTCGGCCAACTACCTGTACCTGCTCACCGGCCGGGTGCCCGACCCCGACCACGCCCGGGCCGTCGAGCAGTACCAGATCTCCACCATCGACCACGGCTTCAACGCCTCCACCTTCACCGCCCGGGTGGTGACGTCCACCGGCGCCGACCTGGGCTCGGCCACCGTGGCCGCCATCGGCGCCCTGTCGGGACCGC